>DFYK01000070.1 GCA_002383605.1 Proteiniphilum sp. UBA4084
TTCTCTATTCTTGCAATTTCTTTGGCCAGACGCCAGTGCATATCTTCCGGGGTTCTCTCATAGATCTCACCCTGACTGTCCTTAAGAGCGTATTTACTCACCCAAACTTTGGCAGCTAGCTCGTCTCCCTTGAAATAATCCAACGATGCCTTGTAGGCTTCATCGAATGTGTATGTCTTCTTTTTCATACGATTAATTTATTTTTTTCATTTAGGTGTATGGAACTTTTGTATTAAACGAGAGCAGAGTAAATTCATTTACTTTGCCGAGTGAAGCAAAAGTCTAACTTTAGTGAACTCGCAAAAATCATGTTCTTAAGTATAACTGTTTTTATGCTCGTTTCATTCGTTGAATTTAATTTTGGTAATAAATAAACGACTTCTAAAATGTTTCCAGATTCTCCTGATACGATATATTTTCCAACACAGGTATCATTTGGTTATGCAAGTTTATTGAAACTTCCTAACAATGCAAAACTTTTCCATCTTTATTTTTCAACAATTTGAAAAGTTTTCTTAAATAAATTATATTTATTTGATTATAAGAGTCTTGAATTTTTTACTGATAGATAAAGTTTTCCATTTTAGAAAACAATGCTGATACACAAAAAGATAAAAGGGTAAATCGAACAAAGAAGATTTACAACATAAATTGAAATAAAAAAATCACCCAGCGGCCGGAACCCACTGAGTGATTTACTACTTAGAAAAAAATTGAAGCACGTAACACTCTATTTTCTCAAATTTTTCACTGCACCCATAAACAGAATGGCTCCAGTGTAATTTTCCTGAATTATATAGATGAAAGGCCTCTCCGCATTGAAAATTACTTTTTGGGGTTGTGCCGGCATTGATGTCAACTCCATGCCTACCGTCGTCACGGCTGCAGCCTCCGTTCCCGACTCATCGGTGCTGATATAGGTATCCTGCTTGACGAATGAAATTCTTGCAGGAACATCCGTGATACCCGAGAAATCGGCTGCATCGGTAAAAGTGATTCCCATGCCCATCTTCGTGAGTACGTCGTTCAGCTTCTTNNCCGCTCCAGTAATCACTCTGCCGGGAAGCGGCAACCACATCCTTCAACACCTTTCCTTCTCTGGGCAGCAACACCATCATACTGAAAGCGCCATTGCCGTATGGGAGCTGCACCATCTGCAGGGTCTGATCTTCCGTGTAATTAAACTTTGCCTTTTGTTGCATCATCTCCACTTGGGTAGCGATACCATCCTGACCGGCAAACGGTTTCAGGGAAGTATTCTTCACATCAAATTCGGTTGTCCATATTCCTTTAAAATAGAGCGCATTGAGCAGATACATCAAGTCCAGTGCATCGGTGCGATTAATCACCTCCTTTATCAGCCCTTTGGTCTGGTCCGAAGCCCACTTATTGATGATATCCGCGGTAGCGGCGTCGGAAAAGTCGACAGGCTGCACCGTGGCATCATAGTAAGATTGATTCGTTTTGAAAAAGTCGGGATGAACGGCAACCTGCCGATTGGCAAAAATGGCATTGGCAATAGAGAGTTTGGTTGAGGGATCTGTTTTCAACAAAGCCTCCTTCAGCTTTTTATAATAACCGTTTATCTCCGTTTTGGAGTAGTCACCCATTCGCAGGGTTTGTTTCATGGCTTTATCTGTTTCACCGGCCGCACCATTCATTGTCATCGCCAGGGCCATGCTCAGGCTCAGGGGAGAGACCATGAAATTTTTATCTTCTGCTAAAGCCTCTTCATTGAACAGGTTGGCAAAAAAATCAAAGGCAAACTGCTGATCGGACTTCACCATCTCTTGCTCTGCTGAACGAAGCGTTATATGAATCGGTTCGGGTAGTTTTGTATTGGCTGCCCCGTTATTCTTGTCGCATGACACACCAAAGAGAGTACCGGTTATGGCAATCGAGATAAGTACAATAATTTTTGTTCGCATAGTCATTAATCGTTTTAGGATAGAATATCAGTATATATCAATGAAGATGTTTTAAACGATATAAATGTTGCAACAGGATCATTAAAAAAAGTTATTTGCATCATTTAATAATGGAAACAGCGCTTTTTGGAATCATTTTATCCTTGCCGGCTCGGTAACACAAAATTATTGCTTAATTTTGCAGATTCATGATCAGTCATCAAATATCACCTTTAAATACTGTTTGTCAGCATGAGAAAATGGCGCATCGAAGATTCGGAAGAATTGTATAACATCAACGGCTGGGGGAACGGTTATTTCTCCATCAACGAAAAAGGACATGTACAAGTCACACCCAGCAAGCAGGATGGCAACAGTGTGGATTTGAGCGAGCTGATGCGTGAACTTTATCTGCGTGATGTATCTTCTCCCGTATTGATCCGTTTTCCCGAGATTCTGGACAACCGGATTGAAAAGATATCGAACAGTTTCGCCATTGCGTCGAAGGAATATGAATACAGTGCCCAGCACTACATTGTCTATCCCATCAAGGTGAACCAGATGCGTCAGGTGGTGGAGGAGATCGTCTCGAGTGGAAAGCGATTCAACATCGGCCTCGAGGCAGGCTCAAAGCCCGAGCTCCATGCCGTGCTCGCCATCAATACGGACAACAATTCCTTTATCATCTGCAACGGCTACAAGGATGAGAGTTATATAGAACTGGCACTCCTGGCCCAGAAGATGGGCAAACAGGTGTTTATTGTGGTGGAAAAACTCAATGAACTGGATCTGACCATCAAGATCGCCAAGCGGCTCAAGGTGAAGCCCAACATTGGCATCCGGGTGAAGCTGGCCAGCTCCGGAAGTGGAAAGTGGGAGGAGTCGGGCGGCGACGGCAGCAAGTTCGGCCTCAACTCGAGCGAGCTGCTGGAGGCGCTGGAGGTGCTCAGGGAGAATAACCTCACCGAATGCTTCCGGTTGATTCATTTCCACATAGGCAGTCAGATTACCAAGATACGTCGCATCAAGACGGCCTTGCGCGAGGCGGCACAGTTCTACGTACAGCTGCACGCCATGGGTTTCAGGATTGAATTTGTGGATATCGGCGGTGGGCTGGGTGTCGATTACGACGGCACCCGCTCCTCCTTCACCGAAAACAGCATCAACTACTCCATTCAGGAGTATGTGAACGACTCGGTATTTACCTTTGTGGATGCAGCCGACAAGAACGAAATTCCCCACCCCAACATCATTACCGAATCTGGACGAGCCCTCACGGCACATCACTCCGTACTGGTATTCGAGGTGCTGGAGACAGCCACGCTTCCCGAATGGCCGGAAGATCTGGATATCCAGGAGGATGATCATGAATTGGTGAAGGAACTTTACAATATCTGGGAATCGCTTACCCAGGCCCGCATGCTCGAAGCATGGCACGACGCCCAGCAGATACGGGAGGAGTCGCTCGACCTCTTCAGCCTCGGCATGCTCGACCTGAAGACACGTGCACAGGTGGAGCAGCTCTACTTTTCCATCGCCCGGGAGATCAACGTCACCAGCAACCGGGCCAAACATGCACCCGAGGAACTGCGCCAGCTGGGAACCCTCCTTCCGGACAAGTATTTCTGCAACTTCTCCCTGTTTCAGTCGCTGCCCGACTCATGGGCCATCGACCAGGTATTTCCCATCATCCCCATTCACCGGCTCGACGAACGGCCGGGGAAGACGGCTACCCTGCAGGATATCACCTGCGATTCCGACGGCAAGATAGCCAACTTCGCCTCACAGGACGGCTTCCGCAACACCTACCTGCCGGTACATACACTCAGGAAAGATGAACCTTACTATATTGGTGTCTTCCTGGTGGGCGCCTATCAGGAAATATTGGGCGACCTGCACAACCTCTTTGGGGATACCAATGTGGTACACGTCTCCACGGGCGAGTCGGGATACAAGATAGATCAGGTGATCGATGGGGAGTCGGTGGCCGAAGTGCTGGAATATGCCCAGTATAATGCCAAGAAGCTGGTACGCACCGTCGAAACGTGGGTGATGAGTTCCGTGAAGCAAGGTAAGATCTCGGTGGAAGAGGGTAAGGAGTTTCTCTCCAACTACCGCTCCGGACTTTACGGGTATACCTATCTGGAATAAATGTGAAACAGGCTTTG
The DNA here is from genome assembly GCA_002383605.1 of Proteiniphilum sp. UBA4084. Lineage (GTDB taxonomy): Bacteria > Bacteroidota > Bacteroidia > Bacteroidales > Dysgonomonadaceae > Proteiniphilum. Next base: position 4,076 of record DFYK01000070.1, read on the forward strand.
GGATTTCAGCAACATCCTTCCATCTCACAATCTTCATTCGGCAGCTCGAACTCGATGGTGCTGTGCTGCACTCCCAACCGGGACAGAGATTCGCGGATACGAATCTTTAGTTCTTGCTGATCCTCCATACTCTTTTCTTCCAGGAGCACCACATGGATGGTCATGACGTTGTATTCGCCGTCCACCGACCAGGCATGCAGGTCATGCACGTCCTGCACTTCATCGATCTCCAGCATCGATTTTCTAACCTGTTCCATGTCCAACTTCACGGGACTTCCCTGCAGGATGATGCGCAGGCTATGCCGCATGTTGCGGAAGACATTGTAGAGAATAAACAGGGAGATGCCAATAGAAAGTAATGGGTCGATAAAGGGAGCATCCACAAAATACATAATACCGGCACCCGCCAGCACGGCCAGCCACCCCAGTACATCTTCCAGCAAATGCAACGACACCACCCGCTCGTTAATTGAACTCCCTTTCCTCAGCCGCAAGACAGCCAGTCCATTGATGATCACACCCAGTACGGCCAGCAGCAACATTCCCTCCACATTGGGCTGCTGCGGGTTAAAAAGTCGGGGGATGGCATGTACCAGTATCACCACGCTTCCTACCAGCAGGACAACTGAATTAATGACGGCGCCCAACAGGGAAAAACGCTTGTAGCCATAAGTATACTCTTTGGTACGCGGCCTTTTCGCTACTTTTTGAAAATACCAGGAGAGCCCGAGTGAAAAACTGTCGCCCAGGTCATGCACAGCATCCGAAAGGATGGCCACACTGTTTGTCAAAATTCCTCCGACAAATTCAATGAGTGTGAACAAAAGATTCAGAAAAAATGCCGCTTTGATGTTCTTTACACCATCCTGGCCATTATTATGTTCGCTTGATTGCATATCGATTTTCAGACTCAGGTTATAACATCGGGAGAAAAAGAATGTTCATTCTCAGTTTTCCATTCGAATTGTGTATATTTGCGGGCAGAACTGGCTTATATGGAGATACCGCTGTTTCACGGAATAAATGCAACAGAAGGGAAGACAGTTCCCAAATTAATTGATTCTAAATAACCCTAAACAAATCGACATGAAGCATTTTAATTTCCTGGTCATGGGTATCGCAGTGCTCCTGATCGTTTCGTGTAACATTAAAAAAGAAGAAGTGACACCCTTGAAACAATCTGATTTTCCTGCCCCGCCCATGGCAGCAGTAATTCCCGACACATTCGTGAACTTCGGGCAACAACGCATCGACAACTATTACTGGTTGAAAGACAAAAGCAACCCGAAGGTAATCGATTATCTGCAGACCGAGAACGCGTATACCGACACCGTGATGGGTCCTACCAGGGAACTTCAGCAAAAAATATACAACGAGATACTAGGCCGCATCAAGGAGGATGATGAGAGTTATCCTTCATTCACGGATGGTTATTACTACTATAGCCGATCGGAAAAAGGGAAACAATATTCTACTTACTGCCGTCGGAAAGGGACAATGGAGGCTGCCGAAGAAATCATCTTCGATCTGAACAGCATGGCAGAAGGAAAGCCTGCATTCATTTTCAGGGGCTATTCCATCAGTCCCGACAACAGCAAGGCGGTCTACTTTTACAACGAAACCGGATCTTATGCCGAGTTCAGGATGAAAATCAAGGATCTTGCATCGGGTGAGGATGTGGGATTTTCCATCGATGGCGCCGCATCAGTGGCCTGGGCAAACGACAACAAAACCATTTTCTACAGCCTGATCGACAAGACGCTGCGTTCCGCTGCTATTTATCGGCAGAAGCTGGACGAAGTTGCCGGTGAACTGGTATATGAGGAGAAGGATGCCCGCTTTGGCACCTACGTCTACGGCAGCAAGACCAAACAGTATATCTTCATCACCAGCAGCAGCTCAACCACGTCTGAGGAGCGTTACATTCCTGCAGACAGGCCGACGGAGGCATTCAAGGTGTTCCTGCCCCGCGTACAGGATGTGGAGTACAGTGTTTATCCGCATCAGGAGAAGTTTTTTGTGCGCTACAAGAACAAGGAAAACCTCAATGGCATGATCTATGAGATGCCGCTCACTGGATATGAAGACAGATCGTCCTGGAAAGTATTCCTGCCGCACGATAAGGAGGTGCGCATTGAGGGAATCGATATTCTCAGCAATTGGGTTTCCCTGGAGTTACGAAAAAACGGGCTGACGGAAATCGTCGTGATGCCCGTAAAAGGTGGAGAGGGACAGACCATTGCTTTCCCTGAACCGGTCTACACTACTTCACTGAGTGGTAATCCGGAATATGATGCCGTCACGTTCCGCTATACGTACACCTCGCTCAACCGTCCCAACACACTCTATGAATACAACATCGAAACCGCTGAGACGGTGAAACTGAAGGAGCAGGAGATACCCTCCGGCTTCAACCCCGATGACTACATGGTAGAGCGACTGTGGACCACTGCCGCCGACGGGGTTAAGGTACCCATGGCAGTTGTATATAAAAAAGGATTAAAAAAAGATGGCAGCAACCCGGCATTAATCTATTCCTACGGAAGCTACGGCTACAGCTCCGACGTCTATTTTAGCGCGAGTATGTTCAGCCTGATTGATCGCGGCTTTGTGTACGCCATTGCACAGATACGGGGTGGCAGTGACCTCGGCGAACAGTGGTATGAGGATGGTAAGCTATTGCATAAAAAGAACAGCTTCACCGACTTTATCGCATGCAGTGAACAACTGATCAACAACGGTTACACCGCTGCCGACAAGCTCGCGGCCATGGGCGGAAGTGCTGGCGGGTTGCTGATGGGCGCTGTCGCGAACATGCGTCCCGATCTCTATCAGACCATCGTGGCACAGGTACCCTTCGTGGATGTCGTCAATACGATGCTCGATGAAACACTACCGCTCACAACGGGCGAATATGAGGAATGGGGCAATCCCAATGAAGAAGCATATTACAATTACATCCTCTCCTACTCACCCTATGACAATATCACAGCGCAGAACTACCCCAACATGCTGGTGACCGGCGGAATCAATGACTCGCAGGTGCTCTTCCATGAACCGGCCAAGTATGTAGCCAAACTTCGCTCGCTCAAAACCGACGACAACATTCTGCTGCTGCACATGAATATGGATTCGGGACACGGGGGTGCCACCGGCCGGTATGAAGGCATCAAAGATACGGCCTTCGAGTTTGCATTTATCCTCAACCGGGTGGGTATAGAAAAATAGCGATTCTGGTTAAAAGGGTTTGCTTAATAAATGTTCCAGGAGTATCTTCAGGCCAATGGCTATGAGAATGAATCCTCCTACTGCTTCCACGCAGAAAGTGACTCGTTTACCGAGGCGAAATCCCAGAAACATACCGCCGAAGGAGAAAAGAAAACAGGTCACGCCAATCACCCCTATTGCCTCCAGGATAGTGCCCGGGTAAGAAGCGAAGATCAGTCCGGTGGCTGCTGCATCGATGCTGGTGGCAAAAGACAGTGTCATTACATTCTTCCAATCTATGACTTCTGTTTCGTTGCAACTGCAATCCGGACAATCATTCCTTTTCCCGGGTAAAAAACATTCGTAGATCATTTTTATTCCGAGAATCACCAGGATGACGAAGGCCAGCCAATGATCAAATTGTTGTATCCACGAAGAAAACCCAATGCCTAACGCATACCCCACAAGTGGCATCAATGCCTGAAAAAGCCCGAAGACCAGGGCAATCTTGAAAGCCCGCCAGACAAGAAAACGCTGTCTGCACATTCCTTTTCCGATACATACGGCAAAGGAATCCATCGAAAGGCCTATGGCAATAATGAAAATGGAAAGTATACCCATTGTAGTCCGGCACGTATTAAAAGATATTTAAAAAAAGAATGCAAAGGTACAAAAAAGGATAATTCACCAAAAGAAAGAGGAAGTCAAAACCAAAAAACAATCCGACTGTTATTACAGATATATGAACTGACAAAACAGGCAAGCCTGTTTCTCTCTTCCCTGTCAATCACATAAAAATGAACAAATTGAAAACAGTTTTGTCGATTATTGGCTTCTTTTTTACGATTCATGCGATCTCTCAGCAAACCAATGTAAATGAACCCGACTCCATCATTTCTCTTCAGGAAGTGGTGGTAAATGCTTACCAGATCAACACCCGGCAGCATCAGGTTCCGGGGAGCATCTCGGTACTTTCGGGAGAGGAGATCGTGACCGGCGACGGCAATAATTTTGCCAACACCCTTCATGCCCTACCGGGCATCTACATGCACAGCGGCACCTATGCCACAAGCCGCATTGTGATTCGTGGCGTGGGCAGTCGAACCCCATACAATACCAACCGGATCAAAGCATATCTGAACGACATCCCCATCACCTCATCCGATGGGATCTCCACACCCGAAGATATCGAGCTGACCGGTATCGGACGCATGGAGGTAATCAAAGGTCCCGCTTCTGCACTTTACGGCTCGGGACTGGGGGGTAATATCAATATCTATACGTCCGGAGCAGAAAGCAACAAGACTGAGGCCCTGCTCCAGTATGGCAGTTTTGAAACGATGAAAGCGATGGCAGCAGGTAACTATCATAATGGAAATGTACATATCGGGGGCAATCTGTCGCACCTGCAGTCGGACGGTTTCCGTGAAAACAACCGGTACCGGCGTACCGCCCTGCTCTCTTCGGGTAGCTGGCAGCAACAGACTTACTCACTGGAATATACACTTATGTTGATAGACCTGTATGCACAAATCCCCAGTTCGGTCGGAAAAACTTTGTATGAGACCGATCCCGGTGCTGCAGCAGCCAACTGGAAAGCGGTGAAGGGATATAAGGAATATCAGCGCGCGATTGCGGGTGTGACCCTGACAAACAAAATTTCAGAAAAATGGAACAACAGACTCACGCTATTCGGAAGATGGGCAGACAGTTACGAGTTACGGCCATTCAACAACCTGGACGATGGGACCTCGGGTGGCGGTATCCGCAACAGATTAACCTATCACACCCCAAACTGGGATGCACTGATGGGCTTCGAATGGATAAACGACACCTACCGCTGGCAGATGGATCTGAACGAGGAGCTGATCAACAAAAACAAGGAGACCCGAAATCAAACCAATCTCTTTGGGATGGTGTACTGGCGACCCGCACCGGCATGGAATATTTCATTGGGAGGAGCGGTGAACAAGGTGCGTTACCGGCTCACCGATCAATTTTCTGAGAATGGCGATCAGAGCGGTAAGCGTGATTTTCCTGCCATCTTCTCGCCCCGGGTGGGAGTCAATTACGCACCCTCACGCAGCGTGGCTTTCTACGCTTCGGCAGGACACGGCTTCTCCATGCCCTCGCCCGAGGAGACACTCCTGCCGGAGGGAGACATAAACAGGGCGTTGCGGCCGGAGCAAGGCATGCAATATGAGGCGGGGGTGCGACTGAACCTGTTTGACGATGCCACACAGCTGGAAACCACGGTTTATCGGATAAACCTCACCGACCTGCTGGTCACAAAACGACTCACCGAAGACATCTTTACCGGTATCAATGCGGGCAGGACACGCCACTCCGGCCTGGAACTGATGCTCAAACAGCGAATCTTCAGATTTCGAACCTTTCCAGGAAGCTTGCAGATGAATACCAGTCATACCTGGTCACGAAACCGGTTTATTGACTTCAACGACAATGGTGAGATCTACAATGGAAACAAACTACCGGGAATACCTTCCCACATGGCACGAGTCGGTCTCCAATGGCGACCTGCAGCACGACTAAGGCTGGATGTACAGTTCCAATATGTGGGGGAACAATATATGAATGATGCCAACAGCATGAAAAACGACGACTATTTTCTGGTCGGCCTGAGAACTTCCCACCACCTCCCTGCCACAAGAGCAGGCTCACCTGAACTTTTTGCCGGTATTAACAATATGACCGACACCCATTACGCACCCATGCTCACCGTGAATGCCGTTGCTTTCGGCAATGCAGAACCGCGATATTACTATCCGGGGATGCCACGCCACTATTATGCAGGTATAAAATGGGAGTTTTAACAGAAGAAATTACAAAAAAAAGTTATCTTTGGCGCATGTTTGCTCGTAAAAAAATATTCCGAACAGTCTGCTGTCTGTTATTCATTCTTTTCATCACCTCCTGTGCACTCCGGCAAGAGAAGCACTCCGGCGATACCATCCCGGAAGAAACCGAACGTTTGTTTGCCTACGGTATTTGTGTCGATTCACTCCATGTGGATCGTTATGCCATCCAAAAGGGAGATAACCTGGCATCCATCCTCCTGCGTCTCGGATTCAGCGGTACAGAGGGTGAAAATATAACCGGTACCATCTCCGATTTGTATCCGCCAAACAAGATGCAGATCGGAAATGTATATGCTGCAATTACCACGCCCGACACCACTTCGACAATCCGGTATCTTGTATTTGAAAGTTCTAAAACCGACTTTGTGGTTGTCGATCTTTGTTCCGATTCACCCAAAGCATATGCCGATGCGAAACCGGTGACCCTGCATCGCCGGTATGCCGAGAAGACCATCACCTCTTCCATGTGGAATGCAATCCTCGAAGAAGGTGCCTCCCCCATGCTGGCAATGAAACTGTCGGACATATATGCCTGGCAGATTGATTTTTTTGATATCAAGGAAGGCGATTCTTTTCGGTTGATTTACGACGAAGCCTGGATCGACGATACCACCTTCGTAGATATCGTGGATATAGCAGGGGCTGTTTTCAGCCACCAGGGAGAGGAATACATGGCGGTACCTTTTCAACAGGATTCAATAAGAGAGTATTTCGATGCGGATGGAAACAGCCTGAGAAAGGAATTTCTGAAAGCACCACTCGATTTTTTCCGCATCAGTTCCAAATTTTCAAACGCACGTTTTCACCCGGTGCTGAAACGTTACCGTCCGCACCACGGCGTAGATTATGCCGCTCCGACAGGCACACCTGTAAAGACCGTCGGCGACGGGGTAGTCATCGAGAAAGCATACCAACGCGGTGGCGCAGGCAACTACCTGAAGATAAGACACAACAATGCCTACACCACCACTTATATGCATCTGAGCCGCTTCGCCAAAGGTATTCAAAAGGGTTCGCAAGTCAGGCAGGGAGAAGTGATCGGCTTTGTAGGTTCCACCGGCCTCTCCACCGGTCCACACCTCGATTACAGGGTGCACAGAAACAACCAGCCCGTCAATCCGCTCAAAATGGAAGCTCCTCCCGCGCTTCCCGTAAAACCGGAACTGAGGGATAGCTTCCTGATAGTCCGGCACAATCTCCTGCAACTGATGGATAGTCTGCAACAAAAAGGGTGAAATAAAGAATAAATTGCTACCTTTGAGGGCTAAATGATTTCTTTTTATCGAAAAATGAATCTCAAACATAAAAACAGTGTTTTAAAAAGCCTCTCTGAGCTGCTTCGGCTGCAGAAAGAGGCGATCCTGGAAGCCAACAGGTCCGACATGCAGGCTTATCCCGATATGGACGAATCCATGAGAGATCGATTGAAGGTGGATGACCGGAAGATTGAAGGGATGATGCGTTCGCTCGAAGAGGTAGCCTTGCAGAACGACCCGGAAGGGAAGGTATTGTATGAGTTTGTCCGGAAAGACGGACTAAAAATAGTCAACCGCACGGTTCCTTTCGGAACCATCCTCATTATTTATGAATCACGCCCCGATGTGACCATCGAGGCTGCGGCGACCGCCTTCAAGGCGGGCAACCGCATTCTGCTGAAGGGTGGCAAGGAGTCTCTGAATACCAACTCGCTGCTGACGCAACTCTGGCAGGAAGCGCTCACCCTGAACGGAGTTGATCCGACCAGTGTGAGCTACCTCAATCTCTCCCGTGAAGAGACACGACAGCTTATCCGTGAGAACAGCCACAAGGTGGATCTGATCATTCCCCGCGGGGGTGAAGGGTTGATTCACTTCGTACAGGAGAATGCTTCCGTGCCGGTGATCGTAAGCGGCAGGGGCAACAACTTCCTCTATATCGATGAAGAGGCGGACTTTGAGATGGCCATCCGTCTGGTGATCAATGGAAAGCAGCGTATCAGCGTCTGCAATGCCATCGACAAGGTGGCCATCAGCCGACACCTGCCAGCGTTGCAGGAGAAGGTGAATCAGCTGGTGACGGCACTGCAGGAGAAAGGAATTGAAGTATGGGGCAACCGCGAGATCGTCGCCCTCAACAATACGATCCGTGAAGAGAACAACGCCACCACCCTGTGTGAGGAATATCTGGCACCAAAGCTCTATCTCACCCTGACCGATGATACCGGTGAGGCGATTGAGTTGATTAATCGCTATTCAGGGGGCCATTCCGCGGTGATTGTCACCGGCAACGCGACAAAAGCCGACCGCTTTATGCAGGAGGTGGACTGTGCCGCCGTCTATCACAACGCCTCCTCCCGCTTTACCGATGGTGGACAGTTTGGCGTGGGCGCCGAGATTGCCATCAGCACCCAAAAACTGCACTTCCGTGGCCCTCTGGGAGCGCAGGAGCTGGTCACCAACAAGTGGTTTGTCTTCGGGGAGGGCCAGATCCGGGGATGACATCCAGCGCAACAAACAAATACTGTTCATACACAACAACACAAACACAACACCCGGGTATTCGCATCAATGAAGAAGAAGCTGATCATCAAAATAGGTACCTCCACGCTGACGGCCGGTACCAACCGCATCTCCTTTGCGGTGATTGAAAGTATGGCGCGCCAGATCGTGGAACTGAAAAAAACATATGATGTGGTCATCGTCTCCTCGGGAGCCATTGCCACGGCACGCCAGTTTGTGGAAATCAACGGCTATCTGAAGAACGTGGACTCCAAGCAGGCCATGGCAGCCATCGGCCAGACCAAGCTGATTGAACTATACGACACCATCTTTTCCACATTCGGACTAAATATCGCACAGATATTGCTGACCTACCGTGATTTTGAGAATCCGGTGGCCAACGAAAATACGCGCAACACCATCAACCGGCTCTGGCAGGCCGATTATATCCCCATCGTCAATGAAAATGATACCGTCTCCATCGAGGAGATTCTATTGGGAGACAATGATAAACTGTCGGCACTGGTAGCAGTGATTACCGAGGCGGACCTGCTGGTGCTGGTATCGGACATCGACGGCATCTTCGATCAGAATCCGCACCTCCATCCCAAAGCGAAGCATATTTCAGAGGTGAGCGACCTGGATTCTGTCAGACACTGCATAGAAGAAAAAAATTCTACACTCGGTACCGGAGGCATGTCATCGAAGGTATATGCCGCCGAGATCTGTATGCGCAACGGTGTAGAAATGTGGATTGTGAACGGACAGCGCACTAACTATATCATTCAGGCGCTGAAGGGAGATATCCCTTTTACAAAATTTAAAAAATAGGAATCACCTCTTACGAAATAGAGATATTTTCAAGGGATCACCTCTTACGAAGCAGGGAGATCCACGGAAATTGTCGAGATTAAAAATCAAACAACAAACAATGAAACAGGGATTTATTGGATTCGGGAACCTGACCAGGGCGGTTTATCAAGGATTAAAAGAGGAAAAAGGAATGGCATTTGCTTATTTCGACAGAACCCGTAAGGAGACTGATATATTATTCTACGAGCAGATGAACGATCTTGTCTCTTTCGCCGATGTGATTTGGTTGGGAATAAAACCGCAGGATCTGAGTGGCATTCTCGAACAGTTGAAAGAATGCAACCTGGAGGGGAAGACCATTGTTTCACCGGTTGCCGGAAAAAGTATCGCCTACATAGAACGGTATCTGGGAAAGGATCAGCTGGTGGTGCGCATCATGCCCAACCTGGCAATGGCTTACCGAAAATCGGTTACTGCCTTCACGGCCAACCGTCCCGACGATGAAAAAGCAAGGGAGATCTTCACCCTGCTGGGTAAGCTGGGTAAAGCGGTGGAGCTGGAGGAGAGCGGCTTCGATCTGTTCACCTCGGTCTTCGGAAGCGGCCCTGCCTTCATCCTGGCCTTTATTCAGATTTTTAAGGATAAGATGCAGGAGTTCAACCTGCCCGGACCGCTGATCGATGAGTTGCTGCTGGAACTGACCCAGGGCACCACCCTCTATTTCGCACAAAATCAGAAGGATTACAGCATTGAAGAACTAATCAGGAACATTACCAGCAAGGGAGGTACCACCCAGGCGGGGCTTGAATATTTCCGCAACCACAAGATCGGAAAACATTTCGAGGGAGTACTCGATGCCGCCAGAAACCGTTCGGTAGAAATGAGCCGCAACGGGGGTTAATTTTTCTCTGCCTTCGCCTTGTAGGCGATGGCATAGAACCGGATCTGTTTGATGACCGAGAGCAAGCCGTTGGAACGGGTCGGCGACAAATGTTCGGTCAGGCCGATCTCCTTCATGAAACGCAGGTCGGTGTCAATAATTTCATCCGGCGTGCGACCGTCGAACACACGCAATACCATAGCGAGCAGTCCCTTTACAATGATCGCATCACTTTCGGCCTGAAACCAAAGCTTTCCATCCCGATAATCTGTTTGCAGCCAGACACGGCTCTGACAGCCCTCGATGATATTCTCGGGGGTTTTGTATTTTTCATCGAGCGGTGGCAACGCATTACCATATTCAATGATTACCGCATACTTATCCATCCAGTCATCGTAGATGCTGAATTCATCAATTATCTCCTGTTGTATTTCGTTTGTCGTCTGCATTATTAATTTCTCTAGAGAGGTCTTCCCTTTTACAAGGCTGGCTACTTTCTCGTTCCGTTTACATATTGCCAGCTCCCAAAAGTCAATATTTTATTTTTCTGTATAGATCACTTCCATAACGGTTTGTCCCACTGCCTTCAGCGTGTTGCGGTCGATATTGCGCATATCGTCGCTGAGTGTATGCCAGTGGGAAGCAAATCCCGTGTTGGTATCCCGCTTCAGGTTGATGACATTAACACTGGGAGCTCGTTGCTGCTCGTTTACCGCCACATGATCGTCGGTGATATAACCGCCGCTCTGGGGTAAAAAGAAGTTGCCATATCCCAGTCGGGCAGCAATACTCCATATCTTTTCCACCACTCCGGGTGCATGTTGCATGGAATATCCCTCTTTAAGAAAAGTAGCATTGCTGCCTCCCACCATATCAAGCAGGATGCCATAAGCTGCCTTGTAATTATTCACATGGGGCTGCTCCGACCAGTACTGTGAACCCATACACCACCAGTCGCCATGCACCAGGTTCTTTTCAAACGAGGGTTGTCCCCAGTCCTCCAGGTCAAAGAAGATGATGTCGATCCCTACTTCCGCAGGCTGCTGATGCAGTTGCCGGGCAATTTCGAGCAATACTCCCACACCGCTTCCTCCGTCGTCGGCACCCGCGATGGGCTGTTGTTGTCTCCTGTTATCCATCTCCTCATCTGCGAAGGGTCGGGAATCCCAATGGGCAAAGAGCAATATTCGTTTTTCTCTTTCAGGATGCCAGCTCCCGATGATGTTCCTTATCGGCAGATTCTTTCCGTCGTAATGGGTAATCTCGGCCTGCTGCTCCACCACCGTGGCACCGTATGTCTTTAACTTTGACGACAGATAGTCGCCACAAGCCTCGTGTGCCGCCGTACCCGGCACCCTTGCACCAAAATCCACCTGCGTCTGTATGAATGCATAGGCACTATCGGCACTAAAATCGGGTGAGACCCTGCTGTATGACTCTGCAACCGCAGTCTGCTTACCTGACTGACAGGAATTACAGGACAATGTATATAAAAGTCCGGTAATCAACACCACAGAAAGTGAAAAGATGCGAAACTGTTTCATCTACAATATTTTTTATATTTACAATCTATTTAGGCTATTCCTCGAACCGCTGTCCTCAACAAACTTCAACGACCAAAGCTGATCGCTGACACCTGAATCCTGATTCCTGACTTCCAAACCGCTGAATCTAACACCAATCCCACCACCAAAGCTGATCGCTGAAAACTGACAGCTGACAGCCAACTCACTTATTCTTCTGAAAGGAATAGTTCGAAATACCGATGTTGTTATAGGTTTCCCTGAGCGCATCCTCATCGTCGGAAATCACCAGCAGCTTATCACCTGCGTGCAGTTCAGTTTGTCCCGTAGGCACAAAATACTGTTCACCCCGCTTGATCATTACTGCCAGGGTCTTATCGGGTAGTGGCATCTCCATGAGGTTTTTCCCGTATTGCAACGTCTCTTCCGAGATAAGGATCTCCGTCATGGCCGATTTGATTTCTTCGGCAAACTCCACATCAAAATCTTCAAATTCCTTGTATTTGGTCGGTTTTTCTGCCAACCCCAGCCACCGGGCAACCATAGGCAATGAAGTACCCTGCACCAGCAGAGAGACAATGGTGATGACGAATACAATATTGAAGATCCAACTCGCATGTGGCACCCCTTCGGCCAGCGGAAGAATGGCAAAGATGATGGGCACTGCTCCTCTTAATCCCACCCACGAAATAAAAAGCTTATCTTTGAAACTGATTTTACGGAACGGGATCAATGTCAAAAAAACCGTCGCCGGGCGGCCAACAAAAATAAGGAACACAGAAATAACCAGCGCGGGAATGAGAACTTCGATCAGTTCACCGGGATTGACCAGCAGCCCCAGTGTGAGGAATAACAGGATCTGGCTCATCCAGGCGAAACCATCCATGAATTTCATGGAGGTACGTTTGTGTGAGAATTTTGAATTACCAATCACCAGCCCTGCGATGTACACGGCGAGGTAGCCATTCCCTTTCAGGAAATAGGTCGCCGCAAAAATAAATATTCCTACAATCAGCAGCAGAATGGGATAAAGCGAGGCGTTGGCCATCCGGATACGGTTGATCACGGCCACGGAACCTTTACCCAGGAAAAAGCCCATGCCGGCTCCTACCACCAGCTGCACGACAATGGTGAGAATTACCATACCGATATTTGGATCAGTACCCGATTGTATGATGCCCATAAACATGATGGTTAGCATATAGGCCATCGGGTCGTTGCTACCACTTTCCAGTTCCAGCAAGGGTCTCAGGTTATTTTTTAGCGACAATCCTTTCGATCGCAGAATACCGAATACCGATGCCGAGTCAGTAGATGAGAAAGTGGAAGCGAGCAGCATGGCTGTCAGCAGGCTTATTCCCAGTGCAGGAAACATATGTCCCGACAGCCAGTAAGCGAAGAATCCGGTGAGGATGGCCGTAATAAAAACGCCCAATGTAGCGAGTACAACTCCTGGCCAGATAACCGGTTTTATCTCAGAAAATTTGGTATCCAACCCGCCGGAAAAGAGGATGAAGGTCAGACATATGGTGCCGATTGTCTGTGCAACTTGCACATTCTCAAACACCAATCCGAAACCGTCCGAGCCAAAAACCATTCCCACAATCAGGAAAAGCAACAACACCGGCACACCGAAGCGATGTCCCGCTTTTCCCACCAGCATACTGATAAAAAAAAGAATGGATCCCACAAGTAATAAAAGCTCTGTACTTATTGTCATTTTATATTGTAGCTCATTGATTGAATTTAATAAAATGGGAATTTACGCTTAGAGACGCTTTCATACCCATGATCAAAGGGAAGTTCAGTTTTACATGCCCCACCGGAAAATCGAAGCAGACCGGAAAAGCATATTCTCTCACTGCCTCCAGAATGGATTGCCTCAATGGGAAGTACATCTGATCGTCCTCCTCGTAGTCGGAGAACTGACCTATAATGAGGCCGCTGATTTTTTCAAACACACCGGCGAGTTTTAACTGCCAGATCAACCGGTCCACCCGATAGGGTGCTTCACCGGTATCTTCGATAAACAGGATTCCCCGAGGCGGTATTTTTACATAGGGAGTACCCAGCAAACCGCAGAAGACAGAAAGGTTTCCTCCGAAGAGCCTCCCCGCAGCCACACCTTCCCGGTTAAGACGCTGCATATCGGCGACTGGAATGTCATAGGCTACAGATTGTCCGCTCATCAATCTTTTGATCAGGCGAACAGCAACATCTTCACTTCCTTCTTCGGAAAAATGTCTGGCCATGGGACCATGCAGGGAGGCAATGCCGTGGCGTTGCAGGGCAGCATGAAGTGCAGTGATATCACTGTAGCCCACTACCCACTTTGGATTTTTACGTATACCGGAGAAATCGAGTCTGTTGAGCAAATGAACCGTGCCATATCCACCCCGGGAACAGAGGATCAGCTTTATAGCCGGATCATCCAAAGCCTGCTGCAGGTCGCCCAGCCGCTCTTCCACCGAACCACTGAATCGGCCGGTTTCGAACAAAGCATGCCCTGCTATTATCGGGTGCAGCCCCCAGCTCTCCAACACCGCAGCCGCATCATGTACCATATAACCGTCGATCTTTCCTGCGGGGGAAAGAACGACAGCTTTATCGTTGCGTTGCAGAGAAGGAGGTCGTTGCATTGAAGGGCGTGTAGGATAAATCTTATTACGCGTCTATATTTGCATAGGTTGCATTTTCTTCAATGAACTCCCTTCGTGGAGCCACTTCCTCGCCCATGAGCATGGTGAAGATAATGTCCGCATCGGCGGCATTCTCAATCGTCACCTGCTTTAGCAAACGGTTTTCCGGATCCATGGTGGTACTCCAGAGTTGCTCGGCGTTCATTTCACCGAGACCTTTGTATCGTTGCGTATGGATGGCGTTCTCGTTGCCGTCGGCATACTTGTCGATGAATTCTTTACGCTGACGCTCGCTGTAGCAATATTCTTCTATTTTGCCTTTCTTGCAAAGGTAGAGCGGTGGCGTGGCAATATACACGTAGCCGTTTTCTATGAGCGTACGCATATACCGGAAGAAGAATGTCAGAATCAACGTATCAATGTGGCTACCGTCCACGTCGGCGTCGGTCATCAGAATGATCTTGTGATACCGAAGTTTCGAGATGTTGAGCTCCTTGGAATCCTCCTCCGTACCGATGGTCACGCCCAGAGCGGTATAGATATTTTTGATTTCGTCGCTCTCGAGCACCTTGTGGGGCATTGCTTTCTCCACGTTCAGAATCTTTCCGCGCAATGGCAGGATAGCCTGAAACATCCGGTTACGTCCCTGCTTGGCAGTACCCCCGGCTGAATCACCCTCCACCAGGAAGATCTCGCTCAGCTGGGGATCCTTGCTGGAGCAGTCGGCCAGCTTACCCGGCAATCCGGCGCCCGACAAAGGCGATTTGCGCTGTACCATCTCACGTGCCTTGCGCGCCGCCTGACGCGCCGTAGCCGCCAGAATCACCTTTTCCACGATCACCNNGCCTGATCCACCGCACCGATTACTTCGCTGTTACCCAGCTTGGTTTTGGTTTGTCCCTCAAACTGAGGTTCCGCCACCTTCACCGAGAGCACAGCGGTAAGTCCCTCACGGAAATCGTCTCCGCTGATCTCCACCTTCACCTTCTCCAGCATTTTGGAGTCTTCGGCATATTTCTTGAGCGTGCGCGACAGCCCTCTCCGGAAACCGGTCAGGTGCGTTCCACCCTCAATGGTGTTGATATTGTTCACATAAGAGAAAATATTCTCATTGTAGGTATCGTTGTACGTCATCGCGATCTCAATGGGAACTCCGTTTTTCTCCGTCACAATATGGATGGGCGTCTGAATCAGCGAATCCTTGTTCTTGTCAATATAGATCACGAACTCTTCCAGTCCTGTCTCAGAGTAGAAGCGTTCCGTCTTGAACGAGCCATCCTCACGCGGGGTTCTTTTATCGGTCAGCGTCAGCGTCAGGCCTGCGTTCAGATAAGCCAGCTCACGCAGGCGTGTAGCCAGGATATCATACCGGTATTCAAGGATATTAAAGATGGTATCATCCGGTTTGAAGGTGATGATGGTTCCGGTCGCCTTCGTTTCACCCACTATATTTACATCGGAATAGGGTTTACCCTGTGAGTATTCCTGTACGTATATCTTTCCTTTTCTATGAATCTCGGCCTTCAGGTATATCGACAATGCATTCACACAGGAGACACCCACGCCGTGAAGTCCTCCCGACACCTTGTAGGTCCCTTTGTCGAATTTACCGCCTGCATGCAATACGGTGAGCACCACCTCGAGAGCCGATTTTTTTTCTTTCTCATGGAAATCTACCGGTATACCCCGTCCATCATCTTTTACCGTGATTGAGTTATCTTCATTGATGATGACATTTATTTCGGTACAGTATCCGGCAAGCGCTTCGTCGATGGAGTTATCCACCACTTCGTACACCAAATGATGAAGCCCTTTTTCGCTAACGTCGCCAATATACATGGCTGGACGCTTGCGCACGGCTTCTAGTCCTTCGAGTACCTGGATGTTCTGGGCGGAGTAATCTCCGCTTGCCGATCTTTTTTCTTCTTCTGACATGCTGATTTGTTTTGTTAAAATATCCCTATGAATTAACGGTTTACATCCGGATTCCCGGCTGTAGTAGAAACATACAAATATACGAAAAATCTCCCTTTTTCCCAATCCTTTTTGCTTTTTTTACGAGCCCTGGGCGAAGGATATTAAAACGGTGAAAGCGGGTTTCACCCCGCTTTGTACAACAAATGCGTGAAGGTCAATCATAGAAGAACCTCACGCGATACAAAAATAAAACAAAAAAGCCGGGCAATAGATGACCGGCCTTCCGTATAATGCAGCGGATGAAAATCAGCTTAAGCTGTTCACATGTGCAGCCAGTTTCGACTTCAAATTGTTGGCTTTATTTTGGTGAATCACCTTCTTTTTCGCCAACTTATCAAGCATGGAACAAACCTCGGGATACATCTTCTGAGCTTCTTCCTTCGATGTGATGGCACGTAATTTACGAACCTGTCCTCTCGTTGTGCGTGATGCGTACCTGTTTGTCAATCGACGCACTTTCGTTTGTCTGATTCTTTTTTCTGATGATTTGTGATTTGCCATTTGATTGACGTAAATTTATTACTTTTATTTTAAGTAGCCCATAGGGGAGTCGAACCCCTCTTTCAAGAATGAAAATCTTGCGTCCTAACCGATAGACGAATGGGCCTTTTGCAGGCGTGAACCTTACTTCAACTGGAGTGATATCCAAATTGCGGGTGCAAATATAGGGCGTTTTTCTTTAACCACAAAACAATTCTTTGAATTTTTCTTTTTTCCCAAAAAAAAGATCTCCAGACCCTATTATATAAGGGTTCATATTGGACAATTACTAATTTATCCGATTTAAAAATTGGTTCTTCGATTTTTTTTACCTAATTTTGCAGCCCGTAAATAATGTAGAAAGCAATAAAAAAAATAAACATATGAAACGAACATTTCAACCCTCTAACAGAAAGAGAAAAAACAAACACGGATTCCGCACCAGAATGGCCAGCAAAAACGGAAGAAAAGTGCTTGCCTCACGTCGTGCCAAAGGCAGAGCCAGGCTGACCGTATCAGATGAATATTAAGCTGGATTGTTCTGCCGGGAAGCGTTTCCTTTAAAAGAGACGGGGCCTCCCATACAAATCCGCCTTCTGCCCGCCGGAAGATCAGATCACATACAGAAACAGGAATGAGGAATATCCATTCCTGTTTCTGTGTTTTGTTATAATCCATTGTTTCATCTTCACCACACCTCTTTTTTCATTCCCGACCCGCTCACTCTTATTTTTTTTGTAAATTTGCACCAGCAATTTGCACACCTATATAACATCGTGGTTATGACGATAAAAAAACAAACAGGAAAAACGATATTCGGAAACAAAATTCTGAAGAATCTGCTGATAATCATTGGCTGCGGCATACTACTTATTCTGCTGGCATTGCTTTTTCTGGGTGTCTACACCCGGCATGGCCAGAATGTGGCAGTGCCTGTCCTGGAAGGACTCCAGGTAAATGAGGCGAACACCATCCTGCATGCCCAGGGGCTAAAAGCAGAGGTGGTAGATTCCATTTACAGGCGCGACGCCGTACCCGGAGCCATTCTTGATCAGACCCCCAAAGCCGGCAATAAAGTAAAGGAAGGTCGTTCCATTTATATCACCATTTATTCACGTACTCCGCAACAGGTATCTGTTCCGGGGCTGGTGGACTATTCAACCCGCCAGGCATCGGCCCTGCTCAACTCACTGGGATTCACACAACTGTCCACGGAGGAAATACCAGCTGAATATGCGGGACTGGTGGTGGCGGTGAAATACCGGGGCAGGACATTGACACCCGACGAGAAAGTGCCCGCAGGCTCACCCCTGACGCTGGTTGTCACCAGCGGTGTACTGGCCGACTCATTGAATGTGGACGATGAATATATTGTGGCTCCGGGAACACCCGACACAAACAACCCTCTCCCGCAGAAAGGAGCCATCGACGATTCATTTTTCTAAAAAACAGGATGGTGACGATAGAGGATGACGATGATCTGTTGACGGAGGAAACACCGGAGAAAGATCAAAGATATGAACATTATCGATTTGTAGCCGACAAAGGACAAAACCTGCTGCGCATTGATAAGTTTTTATCCGTACGGATCGAGGGAATCTCACGAAACAGGATCCAGCAGGCTGCCGAGGCGGACTGCATCCTGGTGAACGGAGTGCCTGTAAAATCGAACTACCGGGTAAAACCACTCGATGTGATCTCCATCGTGATGGATTGGCCAAGGCACGAGCTGGAGATACTTCCCGAGGACATACCCCTGAATATCGTGTATGAAGATGATGCCCTCATGGTAATTAACAAACCGGCAGGCATGGTGGTCCATCCCGGACATGGTAATTATACCGGTACGCTGGTCAACGCGGTCGCCTTTCATCTGAAGCAGGATTCTATCAGAGACATGGAGGATCCCAGACTGGGACTGGTGCACAGAATCGACAAAGACACCTCGGGACTGCTGCTGGTAGCAAAAACGCCCGAAGCAAAGACCGATCTTTCAGCCCAGTTCTTCCGGAAAGAAACCAAACGGCTCTATGTGGCCCTGGTATGGGGAAATGTGGCTGGAGACAGCGGCACCATTGAAGGCAATATCGGACGCGATCCCCGGGATCGTATGGTCATGCGTGTCTTCCCCGATGGCGACCAGGGCAAGGCAGCGGTGACCCACTACACCGTACTGGAACGTTTCGGTTATGTCACCCTGGTGCAGTGCCGTCTCGAGACAGGCCGCACCCATCAGATCAGGGTACATATGAAGCACCTGGGACATCCGTTGTTTAACGACGAACGGTACGGAGGCAACGAGATACTGCGGGGAACCCACTTTGCGAAGTACAAACAATTTGTCTACAACTGCTTTGCCCTCTGTCCGCGTCAGTGCCTGCATGCCCGCACCCTTGGATTTGTGCATCCGGTAACCGGTGAGGTGCTTTATTTCGACAGCGACATACCCGGCGACATGCAGTCGGTCATAGAACGATGGCGCATATACACCGCATCGAGAGAACAAGTGGAGTGAAAAATCAACATAGAAAATGATCGCATGAAAAAAAATATCGCCATCGTGTGGGGTGGATATTCATCCGAAAAGGTGATTTCCGAAAAAAGTGCCTCCGGCATCTATTCCTTCCTCGACAAGGTAAAGTATAACGTCTTCAAGGTAAAGATCGACCACACTTCGTGGGAGGCTGAGCATCACGGGGAAAGTATTCCTGTCAATAAAAATGATTTCAGTTTTATCGCAAACGGACAAACAGTACGGTTTCACTTTGCCTACATCACCATACACGGTACACCAGGTGAAGACGGCACGCTGCAGGGTTATTTCGATATGCTGAACATTCCCTACTCCAGCTGCGGTGTGCTGGCATCGGCACTCACCTTCAACAAGTTCACCTGCAACCACTTTCTGAAAAGCTTCGACATCAGCGTGGCTGACTCGGTGATCCTAAGAAAAAATGACCCGTTACACCCCGATGAAATCATTTCCCGTCTTGGTTTGCCGCTCTTCGTGAAGCCCAATGTGGGGGGATCGAGTTTTGCTACCACCAAGGTAAAGGAGAAGACCCAACTGGAGAAAGCTGTTGAAGATGCCTTTCGGGAGGCTCCGGAAGTAATTATTGAAAGCTTTATCGCAGGCACAGAAGTGACCTGCGGCTGCTTTGAAACCGACAAAGGATTTACAGCGCTACCGCTGACTGAGGTGGTGACCACCAACGAGTTTTTCGATTTCAATGCAAAATACAACGGCCAGGTAGAGGAGATCACGCCTGCGCGGCTATCCGAAGCACTTACGCAGACCATTCAGAAGGAAACTGAAAAAATCTACCGGCTAATTGGCGCAAAAGGGATCATCCGGGCCGACTATATTATTGCAGACAATAAGCCGGTTCTGCTGGAGGTAAATACCACACCCGGGATGACTACCACCAGCTTCATCCCGCAGCAGGCAGCGGCGGCAGGACTTACCATGACTGAGATCCTCACGGAAATCATTGAAACAGAATACCGCAAGGCCAAAGGCACAGATTTTATTTTACAATAAACCATTTGATGATGGAAACAACCCACCTTTTCGATGACATCCGCCCACTCCATGATCATGAAGTGGCTGAAACCATTACCTCACTCCTCGATGACCTTTATTTCCGGCGTGCAGTGGAGCCGTTTATCAAACCTTTCACCTGGGAGCAGTTCTCGGCCGGCATGCGTAGCTGTCACTCAAAACATGACTTTCAGCAAAACATCATCTATCCGGTCATGCACAAACTGATAGAGCGTACCACCACCGAAATGAACGGCTACGGATGGGAAAACATCGGTAGGGAAAACAATCAGCTTTTCATATCCAACCACCGCGACATTGTTTTGGATGCAGCTTTTCTGAACATGCTGATGTTCGACAAGGAAAAGCCTACCACCGAGATTGCCATTGGTGATAACCTGCTAATTTATCCCTGGATTGAAAAGTTGGTGCGGCTGAACAAAAGTTTTATTGTAAAACGGGGTGTTTCTGTCCGGCAGATGCTGGAGGTATCCACACACCTCTCCCGCTACATTCACCATACGGTATGCGAGCGGCAACAACCGGTCTGGATAGCCCAGCGGGAAGGGCGGGCAAAGGATTCAGACGACAAGACCCAGGTGAGTCTGTTGAAGATGCTTACGTTGCACGACAGTGCGCACCCGCTGGATGCCTTGAAGCAGCTTCGGATCACCCCCCTGTCAATTTCTTACGAACAGGATCCGTGCGATTTTCTCAAAGCCAAAGAGTTTCAACTGAAACGCGACAATCCTCACCACAAAAAGAGCAACGCCGATGACATCGAGAATATGCTCACCGGAATCATGGGCTTCAAGGGATGCGTCCATTTTCGGTTTGGGAACTGCATTAATCCGTTGCTTGACACGCTTCCTGCCGATACCCCCCGCAACGAAGTGCTGGAAAAGGTGGCCGGCATTATCGACAGGGAGATATACAGCAATTATTCATTCTTTCCCTTCAATTATGTGGCATACGACCGGATGAGCAACGGCGACAGATTCGCAACGCAATATACCACAGATGATGAGCAGCAGTTCGATGGATACCTGCAAAACCAGATCAATAAAATTGAGATTCCCAACAAGGACGAAACTTTTCTCCGAAAGAAAATGATCGAGATGTATGGCAACACCGTCAAGAACAGCCTGCAAACATCCTGAAACAGTTGTTTGAAATGAAAAAAATCCTTTTGTTCTGGATCGTTTTCCTTTTGCTGTCCGCTGCCGGCTGTGAAGAGGAACCACAACGGCTGGATGATTACTTTGTGGATTTTGCGACGGTGAAAAAGAGTGGCAATAACTACCGGTTTCAACTGGATAACCAACGTTTGCTCATTCCCCGTGAAACCGATTACTCGGGTCAGGAAGGACAACGTGTGGTACTCAATTATGTACACCTGAAGGGAGACACCGTGAAGATGTATGCTGTGAGAAACATCCTGACGGGTGCCGTTCAGTCCGAAGGTTTTCCGGGAAAACTGGTGAGAGACCCGGTAAAAATTCAAAGCATTTGGGTGGGGGGTGATTATCTCAACATGATTATCGAGGCCGAGTATCACAGCAAGCCGCACAAGGTAGCACTGCTTCGCGATATCACATCGCCCACAGTTGATCTCTTTTTCAGCCACTCCCGCGAAGACGATCCTCCGGGCTATCCGCAGATAATGTACGCTTCTTTCCTGCTCAGCAGCCTGCGCATTGAAAAACCTTCCCCTATCTCCTTCCGGCTTTTTATACAGACCTACGACGGCCCGCGCGAAATACCTTTTGTCCTGAACTAAAATCCAGACCGCTCACTCTAACACCAACCCCACTAACGAAGCTGACAGCTAACATTCCAAACCGCTGCCCTGAACAACCTTCCACTACCAAAGCTGATAGCTGATAGCTGACAGCTGACAGCTATAACGTTGGAATCGGATCTTCATCAATATTAAAATCTATCGGCAACAAACATTTTACATGTACCTTTTCCCCTCCGTTTTCGCCGGGGATCCATTTCGGCATAAGTCCCAGCACCCGAATGGCTTCATTGTTCAGTAAAGAATCCAAACCCTCCACCACTTCAATGTTAGAAACCGAACCATCTGCCGCCACGATAAAAGAACAGAGTATGCGACCTTCAATCCCTTTTTGGAGCGCCTCGCGCGGATAACGGATGTTGTGTGAGATGAATTTGCCCAACCCCTCTTCGCCTGTTTCATACCGCGGCATCTGATCCACAATGGTGTAGATGTCACTGTTTTCAATGATACCCGGGTCAGTCTTGGCATACGCCCTTG
The DNA here is from genome assembly GCA_002383605.1 of Proteiniphilum sp. UBA4084. Taxonomy (GTDB): domain Bacteria; phylum Bacteroidota; class Bacteroidia; order Bacteroidales; family Dysgonomonadaceae; genus Proteiniphilum. Next base: position 26,773 of record DFYK01000070.1, read on the forward strand.
CGGTGGCGGAGCTGGAAGGCGCGCCGGTGGTTCGCCTCGAAGTCGCCGGTGCATTTTTATTCAATTTGAAGTACATTGGCACGTATGTTTCGGCACGCACAATCTCCCCTTTGTGTCGGGCTGCACGCCAGGGGGGCATATTTTGGAGGATGCGCAGTGCCTCCTTATTCAACAACGAATCGGCACGGTGAATAATATTGAAATTTGAGAGAGTTCCATCTTTTTCCACGACAAAAGTATACACCACGAGTCCCTGTGCATTACGGGCAGCCGCATCTGAGGGATAACTCAGTGTATTGGCGATAAAACGGTGCATTTCTGCCGTGCCACCTGTGTACATGGGAACGATATCGGGATCTGTAATAATTTTGTCGCTGTCTGAAACAGGCACGTTCTGTGCCATGACGGAGAATGTTGTACCGGTCAAAATCCCCAAAATAACACAAAGTACCGAAACACTGAGAAATCTGCGTAAGTCCATTTAATGATGATTGAAGCTGTTTTACTGTTAGCTGTACAAAGTTACAAAAACCATTGGTATGCACAAAACCAAAAACCGCCCTCACTTACACTCACCGGTCAGTTTGTGCATTTTCCCAACCGATCATGACCGTTTTACGGGTAGTTCCCCACATATAACCGCCCATGTTTCCAGATGATTGAATAACCCGGTGACAAGGTATTAGAAAGGAAACAGGATTGCTTCCAATGGCCGTGCCAACAGCCCTTGAGGCGCCTGCATTGCCTATTTGAGCGGCAATACGGCCGTAAGTTGAAAGTTTTCCCATGGGAATTTTCAAAAGTGCCTCCCAGACTTTCAGTTGAAAAGGAGTACCTTTCAGGTGTAGTTTTATATCGGACAGCCTGCTCCAGTCGCTCTGAAAGATGGAGAGCGCATTTTGCTGGTTCAAATCAGACTTCATCTGATAAACCGCCCGGGGAAAGCGACGCTTCAAATCTTCCGGAACTGCTTTCTCCTCTTCTACAAAAGCCATGTAACAAACGCCTTTCGATGTGGAAGCCACGACTACGTTTCCAAAGGGACTCTCGGCAAAACTGTAGCTTATCAAAAGATTTTTACCTCCATTTTTGTATTCGGCCGGCGTCATTCCCTCTATGCCAACAAAGAGATCATGCAATCGTCCTGTTCCGGAAAGTCCGGTTTCAAAAGCGGTATCAAAAAGTGTTGCCTGCTGTTCTTTCAGCAACTGTTTGGCATGCTCAAGGCTGATATACTGCAGGAACTTTTTGGGTGTGGTTCCTGCCCATTCGCTGAACAGGCGCTGAAAGTGAAAGGGACTCAGATGAACCTGTGCGGCCACCTCATCGAGACCGGGTTGTCTTCTGAAATTACTTCTTATATATTCAATTGCTTCGGCAATCCGGTAATAGTTTTGTTGATGCTGATTGTTCACTGCTTCGTTTTTTGATACAAATATCCGAAAGTTATCATGTAAAAAAAATCCGAAAGTTGCGCTGTTTTTCAATAAAATGATGAAAATATGCAGCTGGTGGATTTTTTACAAATATAAATCAATATTTCAGATGACGCGAGAAAAGTTACCATGATATCCATATTGTCGCTGAAAATCCGTACCTTTGCGCCCTAAAAAGATTGTTTTCATGCAAAATATCCGAAATATTGCCATCATTGCCCACGTGGATCATGGTAAGACCACGCTGGTGGACAAAATGTTGATGGCAGGTCACCTTTTCCGGGATAACAAACAGACTGAAGATTTGATCCTGGACAACAATGACCTGGAACGGGAGCGCGGCATCACCATTCTCTCCAAGAATGTCTCCATACAATATAACAATACAAAAATAAACATCATTGACACCCCGGGCCACGCCGACTTTGGCGGTGAAGTGGAGCGGGTGCTCAACATGGCCGACGGATGTCTTCTCGTGGTGGATGCCTTTGAGGGCCCCATGCCGCAGACCCGTTTCGTATTGCACAAAGCACTGGAGGTTGGTTTAAAACCCATCCTTGTTATCAATAAGGTGGACAAGCCCAACTGCCGCCCCGAAGAGGTGCAGGAAGAGGTATTCGACCTGATGTTCAGCCTCAATGCCACCGAGGAGCAACTCGATTTCCCCACCATCTACGGTTCGGCCAAGCAGGGCTGGATGTCGGACGACTGGAAAAAGCCCTCCGACAATATCATCCCGCTGCTCGATGCCATCATCAAGTACATCCCTGCCCCAAAAATACTGGACGGTGCTCCCCAGATGCTGATCACATCCCTCGATTATTCAAACTACGTGGGACGTATTGCCGTAGGGCGCGTACATCGCGGAGCCATCCGCATCAACAAGGATTATGCACTTTGCAAACGCGACGGCAGCATCAAAAAGACACGCATCAAGGAGTTGAACGTGTTTGAGGGACTGGGCAGATTGAAGGTCGATGAAGTAACCTCAGGCGACATCTGTGCGCTGATCGGCATCGAAGGATTCGAGATAGGCGACAGCATCACCGACCTGGAAAAGCCGGAGCCGCTAGATCCCATTGCCATCGATGAACCCACCATGTCGATGTTGTTCACCATCAACAATTCGCCCTTCTACGGGCAGGACGGTAAGTATGTCACATCAAGACATATCTACGAGCGACTGATGCTCGAACTGGACAAAAACCTGGCGCTGCGTGTGGAGGAGACCGACAACTCCGATTCCTGGATTGTGTACGGGCGCGGCGTATTGCATCTCTCCGTGTTGATTGAAACCATGCGTCGCGAAGGGTACGAGCTTCAGGTAGGACAGCCGCAGGTAATCATCAAGGAGATTGGCGGCGAGAAGAATGAACCGGTAGAACAGCTCACGGTGAACCTCCCCGAAGAGTCGGCCAGCAAGATCATCGATGTCATTACCCGCCGTAAGGGAGAACTGCTTACAATGGAAAATAAGGGAGACCGGATGCACATGGAATTTAACATTCCCTCGCGCGGTATCATCGGTCTGAACAACATTGTGCTCACCCTTTCTGCCGGGGAAGCCATCATGGCGCACCGCTTTCTGGAGTTTCAACCCTGGAAGGGAATCATCGAAAAAAGACTCAATGGCTCCATCATTGCCGGAGAGTCGGGCAATGCCTATGCCTATGCTTTGGATAAGCTTCAGGACCGGGGACGCTTCTTCATTGAACCGCAAACCGATGTATATGCTGGCCAGGTAGTGGGCGAACACAGCAAGGAGGGCGACCTGGTGGTGAATGTCACAAAGTCGAAAAAGCTGACCAATGTACGTGCCTCCGGAACGGACGACAAAGCACAACTGGCTCCCCCAATCGTCTTCAGCCTGGAAGAGGCACTGGAATATATCAAGGAAGATGAATATGTGGAAGTAACCCCAAAACACATGCGCATCCGCAAGATCCTGCTCGATGAGAACGACCGCAAGCGGGTCACCAAGAGGGGGTAAATAATAAATAGGATTATTTAATCAGGTTAATAAACTCCTCGCGTGTTTTCTGCTCCCGGAAGACACCCGTGAAATCGGATGTTGTGGTGATGGAATTTTGTTTTTCTACACCCCGCATCTGCATACACATGTGCTGTGCTTCAATCACCACCATCACGCCCATTGGGTTCAGTGTCTTCTGAATACAATCTTTAATTTGTGTGGTGAGGCGTTCCTGCACCTGCAGCCGATGTGCAAACACGTCCACCACCCGGGCAATCTTACTCAGTCCCGTGATATATCCATCGGGGATATAAGCCACATGCGCCTTCCCAAAGAACGGCAGCATGTGATGTTCGCAGAGTGAGAAAAGGTCGATATCTTTCACGATCACCATCTGACGGTAATTTTCTTTGAACAGTGCCGCCCGGAGAATCTCTTCGGGATCCTGCCAGTAGCCTCTTGTCAGATGCTGCATCGCTTTTGCCACGCGATCGGGCGTCTTTACAAGTCCCTCACGTTGCACATCCTCACCCAGCAGTGTGAGAATATCCTTCATATGCTCCGCGATAACCAATTTATTTTGCTCTAATTCTTCTGAGGACATCCAGGTTCAATTTATCGGAATTTTTACTTCATCCACCACGATATACATCTCTTTACCGAAAGAAGGAAAGTTCCTTCTCAGTTCCTCCATCACCTGCTGTGCCTCGTCACGGGTAGCGAAGTTACCTACACGTAGTCGCCAGAAGGGTGAATCGAACAACACCACCGTCTCGTATTCGGGAAAAGCGCTGTTTATCTGGCTTTGCTTGTGATTGGCTTCATTCTTTGAGGTGCGCTGATTGTTGCCTGAGAAAGCCTGTATTTTGTATCCCCGCATCTTGTAATACTGAACAGTACCTTCAGCGTTGGTGTAAACCGTCCGTGGAGGTGCCATGGGGCGTCCGAGAACCCGACTGATACTTTCATCTTCGTACACCGTTACCCTGCCTTTCCCGGGAACCACACTATTGAGCTCCTGCAGTATCTCCTTTCTTTGCGATGATGACTGTGCAGGTGAGTCTGCAGATTGTTGAGCAGACACCTGCATAAATAATCCTGTCAAAACCAGTAATGATGAAGCAAAGAGGATATAATGAAATTTATTTTGCATACTTTTCTATTTTAACTGAGAGCGGACTCCAATTTCCAAACCGATGCCCCTAACACCAACCCCACTACCCAAGCTGATCGCTGAAAGCTGACAGCTGACAGCTGACAGCNNGACAGCTGACAGCTGACAGCTGAAACCTGATCGCTGAAAGCTGACAGCTGAAACCTGATCGCTGATCACTGAACTGCCACAAAGATAACAAAACACCACAGACCCTGTTCAGATCTGTGGTGAAATTCTGTTAATCACTTAAAAAGCCTCAATGATCGGCATAAATTTATCCACGCCCAACGATGCGCCGCCAATCAGTCCGCCATCCACGTCGGGATTGGAGAAAAGTTCCTTCGCATTGGAAGCGTTTGCGCTTCCACCATACAGGATGGATGTGTTGTCTGCAATTTCCTGACCATATTTTGCTGCCAGCGTCCGGCGGATGAAAGCATGCATCTCCTGAGCCTGGTCGGCCGTGGCTGTCTTACCCGTACCAATAGCCCATACTGGTTCGTAGGCAAGTACAATCTTGCCGAAATCTTCGGGGGAGAGATCAAACAACGACGCTTCAATCTGTGATTTCACTACATCGAAATGTTTGTCCGCTTCTCTTTCGGCCAGTACTTCTCCGATACAAAAGATCGGTGTAAGTCCGTTGGCAAGGGCCAGCAAAACCTTTTCCTTCAATATTTCGGCTGTTTCGTGATAGTAAGCCCTTCTTTCGCTGTGACCAAGAATCACGTATCCGGCACCGGTAGAGGCTACCATCTCTGCGGATACTTCTCCGGTGTAGGCACCCGATGCCTTATCGGCGCAGTTTTGTGCAGCCACACCTATTTTGTTTTTGTCCACGGCATTTACCACGCTTGCCAGATGGATAAACGGCGTACCGATAACCACGTCACAATTCACCGTTTTGCCTTTCAGCGCTTCGTTTAATTCGGTTGCCAGGGCAACTCCTTCCTGCAGGTTTTTGTTCATTTTCCAGTTACCTGCGACAATGTTCTTTCTCATAAACAATCTTTATTTAATAATTAGTTCAATCTTATCGGTTGTGGGCACGTTGCTGTCGTTCCACTTCCCCATTACCGTACCCTCTTTCAGCAGCATCAGTCCGGGATTAGACCGGATCATGGTTTTCAGTGTCCGCTCATCGGCATGAGCAAACTGAAAGCCGGTCTGTTGTTGCCGTTCCCACTTTCCTACCACATCGGGACCCGATGCCGTAAGAATATAAAAGGAATAGCCCTTTTTCGCAGCATGGCGTGCCACATCGCGAAAGCGGTCCAGATGCCGCATTTGCATCTCTTCCAGCGAATAAGCGATCATCAGGAAAGTATAGGAAGGATCTGAAAGCAGGATATCGGTGATATCACCACCCGATTGCCAGGAAGCGGTGGCGTCATCAAAATAGAGCGATTCTACGGAGAAGTCTTCTATTTTCGGTTTCTGCCCCTCCCTCACCAGATGGGTTTTCATATCCACAAATGTCCATGTAGAATCGTCCCAGGGATAATTTTCCTCCCTGAATTCCTTGGTCACGCCATCCTTGCTGTAGAGGAAAATGGTTTCATAGAGATCGGCTTTCTCCGGATCTACATACATTTGAAGCGGAATGTTGGCACCTATCTTGTAGGGACGAAAATCGATCACCGGTAGCCTGTACACGTTATGCAATGCAAAGAGAACACCCAGGAGCAGCGTCACGATTGCGATCGGAACAGTCGCTTTTTTTGTGAACAGCGGTGTAATCTGTGTCCATTTCATCATCAGCCAGACTGTTCCCGCCAGCAACAACAGGTTTTTATAGAAAGTCTGCCAGTTGCTGATGACAAATGCGTCGCCAAAGCAACCGCAATCTTCCACCGGGTTGGCAATGGCCACCCACAATGTGAATGGAGTGAAGAAAATCATGAAGAGCAGGACCAGCCGGGTTGTCCACTTCCGGTAAATACCCAGCAGCAGAAAAGCGCCCAGTGCAAATTCGGCAGTCACCATGAGTACAGCGGCAGGTAATGCCAGGGGGAAGAGTGCAGTGAGTCCAAGCTCGATCAGGTAATCCTGTATTTTATAGGTAAAGCCCAGCGGGTCCACGGCCTTCATGAGTCCGGAAAAAACGAAGGTTGCCCCCACAAGAATGCGGGACAACACAACCATTATTTTTGCCATGCTGCTCATGCCCCGTGATCGCCGAAATGTAGTTTTATCAATCCAAAAATAGCATAGTTTACCATGTCACGATAATTGGCATCCACACCTTCAGAGATAAGTGTCTGCCCCGAATGACTTTCTATTTCCTTAGTACGGTATATCTTCATCAGAATCAAGTCGGTATAGGAACTGGTGCGCATGTTACGCCACGCCTCGTCATAGTCGTGATTTTTGGCACTCATGAGTGTTTTGGTTTCTGCCACATGCTTGTCATACAACTCCAATGCTTTTTCAACGGTGATGTCTATGCTGTCCGCATATCCCAATTGCAACTGAATCAGCCCAATGACACCGTAATTCACGATACCGATAAACTCGGGGAAAATCCCTTCATTCACCCTGTTTTCCTTCTTCACTTCAAGTGAACGGATCCGGTTGGCCTTGATGAATAGTTGATCGGTCACCGATTCAGGCCTGAGAATACGCCAGGAGGCTCCGTAATCATGCAGTTTTTTTGCGAAAATCTCCCGGCAAATCACAATTACTTCATCGAATTGCTTATTGGTAACATCCATAGTGCATTGTGTAATCTGATGAACAAAGATAATCAAAAAAAAGGTACAAGCGTTAAACCTGTACCTTTTTATGCGTATGTACGCAGCATGTCTTTTACGAAATGCGGATGGATTTTCCCACGCGCAATACGGTTCTGGAGGTGATGTTGTTCATTTCGCACAAATTTTTCACCGAAGTTCCATAACGTCTTGAAATTGCGCCCAGCGTATCTCCTTGTTTAATGCGGTGATACTTCACATCGCCCGATACATATTTGTTGGTTGCGGCTGCCGGCTCCTTATAAGTCGAACCGTTGGTGACGAGAGACCTGCTGCTGTTGGATGTTTTTCTGTAACTTGAGTTGGTGACCAGATACTCATCACGGTGGGTCACCTTATTCTCAAAATCGATGATGAAGTTGGGATTGATGGGTTTACCCAGAAAACGAGTCTCAAAGTGAAGATGTGATCCAAATGAACGCCCGGTGTTTCCGGCTAAGCCGATGGGTTGCCCTGAACGGACAAAGTCGTTTTCTTCCACCAGGAATTTTGAAAGATGACCATATACAGTTTCCAGTCCGTTCAGGTGACGGACAACCAGATAATAACCATATCCCTTTCTTTCGAATTGTTTTACCCTGATTTTACCGTCGAAAGCCGCATAAATGGTATCACCCGTCTGCGCTTTGATGTCGATGCCATAGTGATAACGGCGGCTCCCTCTTCTGCCGAAGTTGGAGGTCATATGCCCCACGGCAGGCATGGTAAAGTTCTCTAAATCCACAATGAATGTATCGGGGGCGTTTTTCAAACTGCCGTAGATATTTACATGCCGATTCGTCCACATACCTTCGTAGACATCATCGGCAGGAATTTCATTGGGATCGAATGTTTCTCTTCGTTCTTCGGCTTCTTCCAGAACAGACAAATCCATTTTAAGTTTCAAACCGTCGGCAAATAAACCCGATTCTTCGCTCAGGGTGGAACTGTGTAATTGTCTGGATGTCACCTCCGGCCTTGTTTTGGAGTTTGCCGGAACGGTTTGTGTGAATGCGTTCAATGTAACGAACATCAAGGTTGCGGGCAAAAGGATGCGAGCTTTTGCGAAAAAATGATTTCTATTCATTGCTACCTGACTCTTTATTTTGTTGATACGTTGTAAAATTTACTGCTTTTTGTAATTACAGTTCATCATTCGCGTAAAAAAAAGGAATAAGATGGGGGACATCATCATAAATTTCTCCGTCGGAAAAAAAGCGTTTCAGTTCCGCCGCTGCCGTCTCGGGTGAATCAGATGCATGCACGATATTTTCCTGTACACTCATACTGTAGTCCCCCCTGATGGTTCCGGGCTCAGCTTCTCTCCCATTTGTCACCCCTGACAACTTTCTGACCACATTTACCACATCTACGCCCTTTAATGCCATCACAACCACAGGACCTGCCTGCATGGAATTTTTAATTCTACCGTAAAATGGCTTATTTAGTAAGTGAGCATAATGTTCCTCAAGCGTTTCATCGGTTAAACGTACCATCTTCATTCCCACTATCTGTATCCCTTTTCTTTCGAAGCGTGTAATTACTTCTCCCAAGATACCGCGTTGGACTGCCGATGGTTTTAGAATAATGAGTGTAACCTGCATGAATGATAAACTATTACAAAAAAGACCTTTTGATTACAGATTTTTTTCCTTAATCGGTTCCAAAGTAAACTTTTTATTATTTTACGGCCAAATTATGAGAACTTTTTTTTTGAGGGGCCTTGGATGATAAAAGCTAAAATACGACATATAATCCTCATAAATAGAATATTAAACAGAAACATGTTATAAAACATATTCCGTCTTTTTTAAGAATATCATACATTTATTAGCAAACTATTAACTTCCAACCGGCAGCTGTGGAAAAACAATTCTTTGAAGGATTTTGCATTAGATTTTACTTTTTTTAATAACATCACACTAAAATGAGATCGAAAACACCATCAGAATATCGGGAATTCCGTATCTTTGCCGCAATTTCAGATTAATTCGGTAAGTTTCAAGTCCATGTGGAATTTCTCAATTCAACAAACAATAAAATGATTAAATACAAGTTAATCAACAACATTACCGGCTGGATCGTGTTTGTCGCGGCAGCCATTGTATACCTGCTTACCATTGAACCCACAGCGAGTTTTTGGGATTGCGGCGAGTTTATTACCTCTGCCTTTAAGCTGGAAGTAGGACATCCGCCTGGTGCCCCCTTTTTCATGCTGGTCGGGAATCTGTTCACCCAGTTTGCCGGTGACCCGTCGCAGGTGGCGAAAATGGTCAACAGCATGTCGGCACTGATGAGCGCCTTCACCATTCTGTTTCTTTTCTGGACCATTACCCATCTGACCCGCAAACTGATTCAAAGTTCCAACGGAGAGGAGTTAACAACGGGACAAACCATTGCAGTGATCGGCAGCGGATTGGTTGGTGCGCTTGTCTATACTTTCTCCGATACATTCTGGTTCTCTGCCGTAGAAGGAGAGGTCTACGCCTTTTCTTCCATGCTCACCGCAGTTGTTTTCTGGCTCATCCTCAAATGGGAAGATAATGCCGATAAACCGCATTCCGACAAATGGCTTGTGCTTATCGCCTATGTGATGGGATTATCCATCGGCGTTCACCTGCTCAACCTGCTCTGTATCCCGGCCATCGTATTGGTATATTATTTCAGAAAAAAAGAGAACACTAGCTGGAAAGGGGGGCTGCTTGCACTTCTGGGATCTTTCATCCTGATTGTCGTGCTGATGTGGGGCATCATTCCCGGATTCACCAAAGTGGGCGGATGGTTTGAACTCTTCTTCGTAAACACACTCGGCATGCCTTACAATACGGGCCTGTTTGTTTACCTGATCCTTCTGGTGGCAAGCATTGCATGGACACTCTACGAAACCATGTCTGAAAAAGGTAAAGAGTCCCGTGCCCGTACTGCCTTTTTCATCAGCATTGCCATGGCCGGTATCCTGTTTATCGGGAGTAAAGTATGGCTGTGGGTTATTCTTCTTGCCGCTGGCGCCTACCTGGCCTTTCGGTACAAAAAGCTGAAGATCAAATTCATCAATCTGTCCATATCCTGTCTGATGGTCATCCTGATTGGCTTTTCAGCCTATGCGCTGATACCCATCCGTTCGACCGCCAACACACCACTCGATTTGAATTCTCCGGAAGATATATTCTCACTGGGCAGTTACCTCAACCGTGAACAATATGGCCAGACGCCCTTGATTCACGGAACAACCTATGCATCCAAAATTGCCAGAACTGCCGACGGTACCGCCGTCACCGACGGAGAAACCATCTCCTGGAAGCGGATGGTAAAAACTTCTCCCGATCAGAAAGACCGGTACGAGAAATCTACCTCTCCCTCCTATAAATATACGAACACCATGCTCCTGCCAAGGATGCATTCCAATCCCAACAATCCGTCCTTCGGAAACCACATCATCGGTTACGAGCGCTGGGGTGGTGTGACCGATCAAAATCAAAAACCCACCATCTGGCAGAACCTGAAGTTCATGTTCGATTACCAGTTCAATTATATGTACTGGCGCTATTTCATGTGGAACTTCTCCGGAAGACAGAACGACGTACAGGGCGATGGCGGCATTACTTCAGGCAACTGGATCACGGGGATTCCCTTTTTTGACGAACATGTGCTCGGCCTGGGTCCCCAGGACAACATCGCTCCCGACATTGTCGACAACAAAGGGCGCAACAGTTACTATATGCTCCCCTTGCTGCTGGGCATCATCGGCATCCTCTATCAGCTGCGGCTGAAAGAAAAAGGGAACAAAAGCTTTGCCATCGTCTTCCTGCTTTTCTTTATGACGGGACTGGCCATCATCCTCTACCTGAACCAGACTCCGTTTGAACCGCGCGAACGCGATTATGCCTACTCCGGCTCCTTCTATGCCTTCTCAATCTGGGTGGGAATGGGAGTGGCAGGCATCAGCCTGTTCCTGCGGAAATATATCAAGAACACCACCGCATCAACGGCACTTGCCACAGCAGCCTGTCTCTTTGTTCCCCTGCAGATGGCATCCCAGAACTGGGACGACCATGACCGCTCCGGCAGAACCCTGGCCCGCGATACCGGCATGAACTATCTCTGTGGGGTAGGCGAAAACGGCATCTTGTTTACCAATGGCGACAACGACACTTATCCCCTCTGGTACGTACAGGAAACCGAAGGATACCGCACCGACGTGCGTGTAACCAACCTCAGCTTCCTCCAGACGGAATGGTACATAGACCAACTGTTGTTACCGGCATACGAGTCAACGCCGTTGCCCATCCATTGGTCGCGTCCCCGCTATTCGGGCGACGCTGGCAGTGCAGCTTTTGTCATCACCAAACAGGAGATTGAAAACGTACTGCGTCAAAATAACATTCCGCCCATTTCGTTCGGTACTTATTACGATGTAAACGCCTTCAAAGACACCCTCTCCCTGAAACAGACAATGGAGAACCTGCGGACGGGTCAAAACAGCAATCCTGCCAATCCGTTCAACACGGGCAACACCCAGATCATTCCAGGCAATGTACTATCACTCAATGTAGATACTGCCAAGGTCGACTGGAAAGCGCTGCACGCAAAACCGGGCGACAGAATGTATATCAACATGGGTGAGAAATCGGCTGTTTACCGGCAGGAGCTGATGATCCTGGAAATGCTGAGCAACATCAACGATGACAACTGGCAACGGCCCTTGCATTTTGCTACCACCATCACCCCCTCCTTGTATATGAACCTGCAGAACGGCAATTTCTCGCTGAACGGCCTCTCCTATCAGGTTGTTCCCGGAACCCCGCTGAGTGGTGGTGTAAATACGACAGCAGCCTATGACAACATGATGAACAAGTTCCGTTGGGGCGGTCTGGAAGAGAATCCCGACATCTACCTCGATGAAACCGGCCGCAGGATGCTTTCCACCTTCCGTCTCTACTTTTCCCAGCTGATTAATGCGCTCATTGAAGAAGGTGAAAATGAAAAAGCACTGGCTGCACTCGATAAAATTACCTCGATGGTACCCGATTCCACGGTACACTATGGTACCGACGGGCTTATTTTCGCCCGGGCTTACTACCGCTTGGGTGAACAGGAGAAGGCCGAAGCCCTCGTCGCTGCCATTAAAGGGAGAATTGACAGAAATCTCGACTGGTACAGCCGTTTAAAACCGCTGCAGATATCGAACACCCTCTCCGACATCGTGTATAACAACATCAACCCGATGCTGCTGGTCAACAACATCTACCAACAGTATGATCAGGAAAAATATCAGCTGATGACGGACGACCTGCTGCAGCGTGCACAGTTCTTTTATATGCAGGGTGTGGCATACGTGGGCGATGTGATTCTGAAAGAGATCACCGACGGTTCGGTGCGCAATTACTACGCCACACCGCAGGAAGACACCCTCTCACGGGCCACGGCGGAAGAAACGATGCAGAAGGCACTCAAGCTGATGCAGCAATTCAGTCCCCGCCTGCTGGAACAGTATAAAACTACTCCCCAATAAAAAATAGAGGCAGCAAACGGCCGTGTAGCGTTACACGGCCGTATGACTTTGTCGATGCGTAATTCTATCCCTATTCATATGCTTATAGAACAACCCCCGTTCCTCTACCGGTTACTTTTTCCCAGATCCCGATGGCGAATTAAAGTTCCTCTCCACAAGACTGTTTATCTTACTTTTGACGACGGGCCCATACCGGAGGTCACCCCATGGGTGCTCGATCTGCTGGATCGTTACAATGTAAAGGCAACTTTCTTCTGCGTGGGTGACAACGTACGGAAATATCCGGAAGTTTATCAACAGCTGCTGGACCGAGGACACAAAACAGGCAATCACACCTTCAACCATATACAGGGCTGGAACAACAAGACCTCCTTCCTGTTGGACAATACGGCAAAAGCAGCTGAACTGATTGGATCTTCACTTTTCAGGCCGCCACATGGTCACATGCGGGTACCCCAGAACCGGGCATTGCGGAAAGCAGGCTATCATGTAGTGATGTGGGATGTGGTTACCCGCGACTACAGCCGATATATGTCGCCGGAACAGGTATTGCAGAATGTAAAAAAATATACCCGTGACGGTTCCATCATTGTGTTTCATGATTCACTCAAGGCTGAAAAAAACATGAAGTATGCCCTACCCCTTGCCATCGAATGGTTACTTGCGCAGGGTTACTCCTTCGAATTAATCCCCTGATGTAATTCCTCACGCATTTTCCATTGTTCAAAATCTTGATTGGCTTCGGTCTAATCACTCCTCTTGTGATCCGTTAAAGGGTCTGTGAGCTCGCCGGACCGTCCTCAAAAGATTAATTAAAGTTAAATAATAAAGAAAGTTTTGATGATAAACTAAAAGCATTTACTTTTGCAGTGTACTATTTCACTAATACACTAAGAAGCTATTAAACTGTTCAAAGATGAAGCGTATGATACAGATTCATGACTTATCGTTCAAATATGGGAATAAAGAGGTTCTCAGCAACATTACCATGAACCTCGAAGCAGGTAAGATATACGGTCTGCTGGGTGAAAATGGTGCCGGTAAAACCACGTTACTGAAAATTATTGGTGGTCTGCAAAGGCCTTACCGCGGGAAGTGTACTGTATGTGATGAAATCCCTTTTCAACGGACCCCTTCCTTCCTGAGCCGGATCTATTATCTTCCTGAAGAGATCGACTACATTCAGACTGATTATTCTGCCCTTCAGTTTGCCGATTTGAACGCGCCATTCTACCCGAAGTTCGACTGGGATAAATTTAAAAAGATCCTCGAAGAGTTTGATCTGGACGCCAACAAGAAATTAAGAAAACTCTCACACGGGCAGTCCAAGAAGGCCGCCATCTCCTTTGCTGTTGCTGCCAACGTGGATTTGTTGCTACTCGATGAACCCAGCAACGGTCTGGACATCCCTTCAAAGACCATATTTCGCAAGATCATGGCGGAGTATTGCTTAGAAACCACCTGCACCCTCATTTCTACCCATCAGGTACGGGATCTGGAAAACCTGATCGATCCCATCATCATACTGGATAACCGCGCCGTGTTGATGAATGAATCGCTGGAACGCATTTCCGAAAAACTTTGTTTTTTGCTGGAGTCGTCTGTTCCGTCGGGTGTACTCTATGCTGAGCCTACCTTGGGTGGCTACCTGTGTGTGAGTGAAAACAGGAATCAACGGGAAAGCAGGGTAAACCTCGAGGCACTCTTTAATGCGACCATGCAACATAAAACCGTTATACACAATCTTTTTAAGAATGCTTAAAATTATGAACAACAATACATTTCAACCGGATAGATTCTATAGACTCATTGTCAGAAATCTGAAAAGCATCAGAAAATACTGGGTACAAAGCCTCCTTATCTTCGCCGGACTCCCGCTGCTTTTCTTTCTGATCAATCTCTCCAATATGGGCATTGAAATAGATCTGCATAGCCGAACCTCCTTTTTAAACGGCCTGGTCACCTCCCTGGTGGTAGTCTCGCCTTTTATGTTGTTCTTCAATTATAACCATCCCAAAAAGGGACTTACCGAGGTGATGCTCGCAGCGTCGGTGCTTGAAAAATATCTGGTCATGCAGCTTGCCTGCCTGCTATTTACACCATTGGCAATTGTAGCCATTTATGGAGGTATGGATAGTTTGCTGGCCTTCTTTTTTTCCAACACATACAGCGGGCATGTCATTCAACAAATCATACATAACTCGCTTAATCTGCACCAAATTACCACCATCCTTTTGTTGCAGCAAGCCATCCTTTTTTTCAATTTGCTGTTCGTACGCCGAAAGGTAGTAAAAACAGGCGGCGTCTTTATTCTGACAATGATTGTGACGATTGCAGCTATTGGCATTACCGCCTCCTTATTTGAATCGGGAAGTTCATCGGACGAATTCAATCATTTTAATTTCGATTTCAATGAGAGAGGGCTCTTTACCATATACGCCGACGACCATCCCATTGTTATCATCATACAAATTACGCGAATTTTCATGCTGGTGATTGTCCCCCTGGCACTCATGGCCGGCTCCTATTTCGTGATGAAAAACAAACGTTACTGACATGAACTTCAACGAACATAAACCCATCTACCTGCAGATCTCAGATCTGATCTGCGAGAAAATTCTGAACGACGAATATCGGGAAGATGAACGTGTGCCATCGATCCGCGATTTGGGGGGCATGCTCGGTGTAAATCCCAATACGGTGATGCGTAGTTTCGAGTACCTCAAAACAATCGATGTGATTTATGATAAAAGAGGAGTCGGTTTTTTCGTATCTCCCGGTGCCAGAAAAGTAGTCAAATCCATTTATAAACAACTGTTTCTGGACGAAGAACTACCCCTGATCGTAAAAAAAGTAAAGCTTCTGGATATTGAGACGGACGTTCTGTTTGAGCATATTCAAAAAGGGTTGCAAACGCCCTGATTAGTTAATTATTGATAATTATTACAAATACACAGTATTGTGTATTGCATAGTACAATGTTTTGGCATATATTTGCACCATCAATGTTCTGCAACTATTTAGCGTATATTCTGTAACGAAACCAGACAGACGAAAGTCTAATCTGGGAGAAAATAATAGATAGATGATCCATATCAGGCAACTACACAAGTCGTATCACACCGAAGCAATTTCATTGCATGTGCTCAAAGGAATCAGTCTCGACATAGAAGCAGGTGAATATGTCGCTGTTACGGGCGCTTCGGGCTCGGGGAAATCAACCCTGCTCAACATCCTCGGTATCCTCGATGCGTATGATGCAGGCGACTACCACCTCAATGGCACCCTGATCAAAAACATGAGCGAAAGAGAGGCGGCAAAATACCGCAATGAGATGATCGGGTTCGTTTTCCAGTCATTCAACCTCATCAACTTCAAAAATGCGCTGGAGAATGTGGCGCTACCCCTTTATTACAAGAAGGTGAGCCGCAAGAAACGCAACATCATCGCGATGGAGCACCTCGACAAGATGGGACTGAGGGACTGGGCACACCACATGCCCAATGAGCTCTCCGGAGGTCAGAAACAGCGGGTGGCCATTGCCCGCGCCATGATTTCCGGTCCAAAGATCATCCTGGCCGATGAACCCACAGGGGCCCTCGACAGCAAGACTACGCTCGAGGTGATGGATGTGCTTACAAACCTCAACAGCGAAGGCATCACCACCATCATCGTCACACACGAGAAATCGGTTTCCGACGCCACCAACCGCATCATTCACCTGAAGGATGGAATGATCGAATATGAAACACGCAAGAACAATGGCGTGCACGACACCTTTCCAAACGTTAACATGCAATTGGTATGATCGACCAGTTTCAGGAGATAATGGATACGCTGAAGAAAAACAAACTGCGTACCACCCTCACCGGTCTCTCCGTATCATGGGGAATATTCATCCTGATTATTCTGCTGGGAGCAGGCAACGGACTCAAGAATGGTGTGATGCAAAACTTCAGCTCACGGGCTGTGAACCGCATCAACCTCTGGTCGGGTACCACCTCCATGCCGCATAACGGACTGAAATCGGGGCGTCAGTTGATGTTCACAGAAAATGAGGTATCTGCCATTCAAAATCAGGTAGCAGAGAGTCGCCTCATCACGGCCCGATACAACACCAACCAGACCATTGCCTATGGCACTGAGTATGGAACCTACGGATTACGCGGTGTCATGCCCAACTTCTCAGATATCGAGAAACTGATTATCCCACCCGAAAAGGGAAGGTTTATCAACGAACTGGATATCAATGATCGCAACAAGGTGATTGTGCTGGATCAAAAGATCGTCGATGTCCTCTTCAAGAATGAGGACCCCCTGGGAAAAATGGTGAAAGTGGGTCAGATCATGTTCAAGGTAGTGGGCATCAACACCAAGAAAGAACAGTTTGGCGGATCCAATGCCTATATTCCGTTTTCCGCAGCCCAGGCCATCTATAATCCCCAACGAAAGTTCTGGCAGATCACCTTCACGGTGGACGGCCTCACCACGGAGGCGCAGAACGACCGCTTCAACGAGTCGCTCCGGAGCATGATGGGCGCCCGGCTGAACTTCAATCCCGAAGATGAACAGGCACTCTATATCCACAATGCACAATCGGATTACGTGGAAACGATGAAGATATTCGGCGGCATCACACTCTTTGTCACCATCATCGGCATCCTCACCCTGATTGCCGGCATCGTGGGGGTCAGCAACATCATGCTGGTCTCGGTGAAGGAACGTACCCGCGAGATCGGAATCCGCAAGGCAATAGGAGCTACACCGTTATCCATACTGAAGACCATCATCCTGGAGTCGATTTTCATCACGACCATTTTCGGCTATATCGGCATGATGATCGGCATCGGGCTTACCGAACTGATCAACTACTTCATGGTGCAGGCAGCCAATGGGAAACCGGTCACCGACGAGCCACAGATGTCTATCTTCACAAATCCCACCGTAGATATAGGCTACGCGATCTTTGCCACCATTGTGCTGATCATCGCAGGCGTGATCGCCGGATATCTCCCGGCACGCAAGGCAGTACGTGTGCAGCCCATTGAAGCAATGAGACAGGAGTGACAAATTTATACTACTGAAGCTGAAAGCTGATCGCTGACAGCTGAAAGCTAAAACTAACTTACTAACCGCTGAAAGCATAAACATTGCTCCTAAAGAGCTGATCGCTGAAAGCTGACAGCTGAACGCTAAAAAAATATGTTCGACTTAGACAGATGGCAGGAAATATGGATTACCATTACGCACAACAAGTCGCGTAGTGTGCTCACCGCATTCGGGGTGTTCTGGGGCATGCTGATGCTGGTGCTGATGGTCGGCGCCGGCAACGCACTGGAGAAGGGAATGACCTCCCAGATCGAAGGATTTGCCACCAACTCATGCTTCTTTGAATCCAGCAGAACCACCGTTCCATACAAAGGATTTCGCAAAGGCAGAAGATGGAATATGACCAACAGCGACATCCCCGTAATACGGGAGAAGGTAAAGGAGCTCCAGTACATCTCGCCGGTGTTGTTCAGCGGCGGCAACGACAAGAACGTGGTTCGGGGCGACAAGAACGGTTCCTACCTGGTGAAGGGTTGCTACCCCGAATATGACCTGATAGAAAGAAGCAAGATGATCTATGGTCGTTATGTGAACGACATCGACATTGCCGAAAAAAGAAAAGTGTGCGTCATTGGTGAACGGATCTACGAAGTACTCTTTCACAAAGGAGAAGACCCCACAGGAAAACAGATTCGTGTAAACGGCATCTACTTCCAGGTAATCGGTGTGGCGCGAAGCACCTCCGGTGTCAGTATTGGCGGGCAGACTACCGAAACGGTGGTCCTCCCCTTCTCCACCATGCAGCAGGCCTTCAACCAGGGCAACATCATTCACTTTCTGGCTGCCACAGCCAAAGAGGGTGTACCGGTGAGGGTCATTCAGGACAAGATACTGGAGATACTCAAACAACAGCACCAGATCGCACCCGAAGACAAGGAAGCGGTGTTCAACATGAACATCGAAGAACAGTTTAAAATGTTCAACTACCTCGGTATCGGCATCGCAGCGCTGATCTGGATTGTGGGACTTGGCACCATCTTTGCCGGCGCCATCGGCGTGAGCAACATCATGCTAGTCACTGTGCGCGAGCGTACCAAGGAGATCGGCATCCGCCGCGCCCTGGGAGCCACCCCGCGCAACATCATCGGACAGATACTGAGCGAGAGCATCGTCCTCACCGTGCTTGCCGGCATCACCGGCATCGTGGTGGGCGTAGGACTGCTGCGCGCCACCGGCATCGTACTGAGCCAGGGCGACCAGTTCTTCAAGGACCCCCAGATCTCTTTCGGCATGGCCGTGGTCTCCCTGCTCATCCTGCTTGTCATCGGCACCTTTGCAGGATACATTCCCGCACAGCGGGCCATGATGATCAAACCGGTTGAAGCAATCGGAGAAGAGTAAATGATGTGATGATGTGCCAATTACTTGCAAACCGCTGTCTTTGACAACATTTCACAATGAAAGCTGAAAGCTGAATCCTGAA
>DFYK01000022.1 GCA_002383605.1 Proteiniphilum sp. UBA4084
AATCACGGCTGGGGCTTTCGAACATGGTGTTCGAATCTACAGTAAACTTCTTTTAGCCCATCCACACACGCTGTTTTATGACAGCTCGTACCCCACGTGCTATTTCTAACGATGCCTTTCATCAGATCAAGGCAGATTACCCCGAACGATCTTTTGCAAGAGCGTTGAAGGAAGAGAGAATTACCGAGCGTGATGTTACGCTCATCCGATCCTTCATCGCTGAGCTGCAATCGTCCCGCAACACCAGCACCAAGCGTGCGTATAAAATTACGTACACACTCGTCGGCTGGCGACGCTTCATCGGTCCGTTTGAGAAAAACGATATGGCTGCACTCTACGCCGGCATTGCGGCATTGAAATCCGGCAGGAGCAAGCGGGGCCGGGAGTTCATGAAGAACACCATCACCGACCACATGATCATCCTCAAACAGTTCTACCTCTGGCTCATCGAGAACGAGTACGTCGCAATCCCGGAAAAGAAACTCAAGGCCCTCAAGACACCCCACCACGAGACCATGACCAAGGTCGCCTCGGACCTGCTCACGACCGAAGAGATCACCGCGATGGTGGGCGCCTGCACACGCAGCTGTGACCGGGCCATTATCATGATGCTCTACGAGGGCGGGTTCCGTATCGGTGAGATCGGGGGAATGAAATGGGGCGACCTCACCTTCGACAAGTGGGGCGTTATCGCGAACGTGAACTTCAAGACCGGCAAGCCCCGGTACGTCCGGCTCATCATGNNATGTCCCGCGAGGCCCTGGCAAAATGGAAGAATGATTACCCGGCAAAACCGATCACCAACGAGATGCCGGTCTTCATCACGGAGCACCAGACGGCCCTCACACACGGGTCCGTGGCCATGCAACTCAAGCGACTTGCGAAGCGGGCCGGGGTCCAGAAGCATATCACCCCGCATATTTTCCGCCATTCCCGTATCACTCACCTCATTAAAGAGAACGTGTCCGAGAGCGTCATCAAGCTAATGATGTGGGGCAGCCTCACGACCAACATGTTCCAGACCTACGCCCACCTCACGGGCAAGGACATCGACAACGAGATGCTGCGGACCTACGGGATCACGGAGACCGAGACGGGAGAGGGGACGAGCGAATTACGCATCGAGCCCCGCCAGTGCCCGCACTGCAAGCTCATCAACGGGCCCATGGCCGAGTTCTGCAATTCCTGCGGACGGTCGCTTACTGAACAGGCAACCGAAGCCGAAGATGATATTCACGATAGCATACTCAAAAACATGGCATCGCTCAAGCGGTTCATTGCGAAGTTTGAGGACAAGGTTGCAAAAGGCGAGATTGTAGTATAGGGGGGAGATTCATTGGATTATCCTGGGAGAAAGAATGCAATGGGATTGGGTTAAAACTCCGGTAATAAGTTTGTACTATATCCGTTAGTTTTAAGTATAATTGCAAATACCAATATATCCGTTAATTTTAAGTATAATTGCAAATACCAATATACCTAGCAAGAGGAGAAGAAGAATTGATCAACAAAAATAAATTTCTGTATTTTGGAAGTAAGAGAGAACGTGTTTTTAGAGTCTTGCTTAGTAATAAAATTAAAAAATTTTCGTGGTACAAAATTGCAAAATTAGCAGATACAAATTATAGTTACGTTCATTCAATTTTATATGAATTGGAAAGACTGGGCGTTTTGAAAGGACATAAAATTTTAGATGTTCAAAAAATTTTTAGTTTGTGGGCAAATCACACATATAGGCGATATTACCGAGAATACAATATTCAAAATCCTAAAGATATTTTAAAAAATGCCAAAATGGAATATGCATTTACCGGATATTTTGCTGAAAATCTTGTAGGAAATTACTTATTTCCGAGGTATTACGAAATTTATGTCAACGATTATGAACTCGAAAAATGGCATGATCTTCTAACAAATTCAGGATATGTAGGTAAAGGGAATGTGAAGATAATTTCTACTGATCACCACGTTTTTTTTGAAAAATATGATGTTGAAGGCTGGCCAGTAGTATCAATTCAGCAACTTATTGTAGATTTACTAAGAGAGGGTGCTGAATGCGGGGAGGCGGGAGAGCGTCTCATGAAGATGATCTATCATGCCTGAACAATTATACGATCGAATTGAAAGCGGGTCTGCATTTACTGCCCTGAGTCAGATTGTAGCCCAGCTTCCTGAACCGTTTTTACTCCTTGGTGGATGGGCAGTCTACGTTACAGTAAATGAGTCTTTCACAACGGAACATGGATCTCCATATCTTGGATCAAGAGATATCGACGTATGCTTTAGAATTGATCCTGGCTGCAGCGATTCTGATTTAAGGACGAGTACATTTTCCGAGGCACTTGCCGCGATTCAAAATATTGGATATTCACCAGACGGTTTTTGTCGATATTGTAAAATAATAAGGAGAGAGACAGGAGAAATTATTACTGAAGATGATGCGCGGAATATTCCGATTCACGAATTATTCTATTTATACATAGATATGATGGTTGACAAAATCCATCCAAAACAAAAAGAGGTTTTTGGTTTTAGTGTCCTCGATGAGCCACTACTTGGAAGAGTATTTGAGGAAGGTACTGGTGTAATGGTTAATCTGGACGGTGTTGAGTTACTTATACCTCCTCCGGTTATGTTGCTTGCTACAAAACTTAGATCCATACCAAATCGGCAAAAGGACGATAAACTGGTAAAGGATGCTTGTGATATCTACGCGATTCTTTGGCACTCACCTGAACCATATCCAAAAATCATCGCGGATATTCACAGCCAATACCCAGAAGACTGCAAAGCAGGATTCAATGCGATTACGGATGAAATTTCAGAAAAAGCTGCCCATCATCTTGGAATTGAGAAACAACGATATAGGGATATAATTAAGCGACTTGATAAGATTTGATCTAATACAAAAAAATAAGGTTCTGTGGCTTTCCAGCCAAATTTTACTCGTTTCGTTTTTTCAAAATTACAGATTTAAAATATGTTATTAAAAAACCGAAGCAGATTTTTCAACTTTTGCGGCACCTCCCGCCTCTCCAAAACTTTCGACCACAATATTGATGATAGTCTTTTCATTTTTCCAAAATAACAGCCGCGCACCGCATTCTGGTGCAGCAAAATCAGCCAATTGTCTTACACTTGTATGACAAAAA
>DFYK01000047.1 GCA_002383605.1 Proteiniphilum sp. UBA4084
TGATCTGGGGAACCATTCTGGCATTCTCCGGCTTGCTTTTACAATACGGATGTCCCATCAACAAGAAAATATGGAGTCCCACTTTTGTACTGGTGACCACAGGCTTCGCGGCACAACTGCTGGGATTGCTGATCTGGATCATCGATATCCATAAAAAAGAAAAATGGAGCCGCTTCTTCCATGCTTTCGGAGTAAATCCGCTCATTGTCTATGTCTTCGCGGGCGTTTTGGCCAATCTGGTTTCAAACATCCGTTTTGCCTGGCAAGGAGAGACTGTCTCCGTGAAGTCGTTTACCTACAGTGTCTTGATTCAGCCCTGGGCAGGGAATTATTTCGGATCGCTGCTCTACGCATTGCTGTTCGTCACCGTTTGCTGGCTGTTTGGATATATACTGTACAAAAAGAATATTTATATCAAGCTATAGATAACCGAACATTTACAAGCAGGCCGGGCAGGCAGATGCTGCTTTCAAAAGATGAATAAATTACTGACAGTGGTAAACACTAAAAAAAGAGATCAACCTACATGGATTATCCGGAATCAAAAAAAATGATGCTGATTGCCGACAGCGGCGCCACCAAAACAGACTGGTGCCTGGTACGCGGTAAAGAGATACTGCAACGGTTTTCGGCGAAAGGCATCAGCCCCGTTTATCAGAGCGAAGAGGAAATAGCACTGGAGATAAAGGAACATGTTTTCCCCATGCTGACAGATACCGCTGTCGGGGCAATTCATTTCTACGGCACCGGATGCATCCCCGAGAAGATTCCACTTGTAAGAAATGCTATTTACAGGTCGTTTCCCATCGATGTAATCCATGTCTACAGCGACCTGATTGCTGCCGCACACAGCCTTTGCGGCCATGATCACGGCATTGCCTGCATCCTTGGCACAGGAAGCAACTCCTGTGAATGGGACGGAGAAAAGATCAGGAAGCAGACATCACCACTCGGCTTTATCCTGGGCGACGAAGGGAGTGGTGCCGCCCTGGGAAAACAACTGGTGGCCGACGCACTCAAAAATCAGTTAACCCCGGGACTGAAGGAAAAACTTCTGGAAGAGTATGCACTAACACCGGCACTGATCATAGAAAAAGTGTACAGGCAACCTTTTCCCAGCCGCTTTCTGGCGAGCCTCTCACCGTTTCTGCACAATCATTTGGAAGACGCAAGCCTGCGCCGGATCGTCACCGGATCATTCAACGCCTTCTTCGAAAGAAATGTCATGCAGTATGACTACCGGAATCAGGACGTTCATTTTGTCGGTTCCGTCGCATGGCATTATGCCGACCTGCTGAAGGAGGTTGCAACACACAAGGGAATCAGGATCGGAGAAATCACACAATCACCCATGGCGGGGCTGATCCGTTACCATCATACAGAAGACGTGGAAACTCCTAAACTTTGAGACATTGAAACATTGAAACCCAACATATGACATTCATCAAAATAACAGAACAACCGTCGCTCTATGACAACCTGGAACAAAAGTCTGTTTCGGAGATACTTACGGAGATCAACAGGGAGGACGGGAAAGTGGCATCGGCTGTAGAAAAGACAATCCCCGAGATAGAGAAGCTGGTCACCGGCATCGTGGAGAGGATGCGGCGCGGGGGAAGGCTTTTTTATGTGGGCGCAGGTACCAGTGGCAGGCTGGGTGTGCTCGACGCATCGGAGATTCCTCCAACCTTCGGTATGCCAAACACCTACGTGATCGGCCTGATTGCGGGCGGCGAGAGGGCTCTGCGCAACCCGGTGGAGGCAGCGGAAGATGATCTGGAAAAGGGGTGGAAAGAGCTTATGGCATACAAAATCAATGAAAATGACGTGCTGGTGGGAATTGCTGCGTCAGGCACCACACCCTATGTGATCGGTGCATTACGCCGGGCGCGGGAAAAGGGCATACTCACAGCCGCCATCAGCTGCAATCCCGGCTCACCGGTAGCCGCCGAGGCAGAGATAAAAATAGAGCCGATCGTCGGCCCCGAATATGTCACCGGCAGCACCCGCATGAAATCGGGCACCGCACAGAAGATGGTACTGAACATGATCACCACCACCACCATGATTGGGCTGGGCAGGGTAAAAGGAAATCGCATGGTGAACATGCAGCTCACCAACCAAAAGCTGGTGGACAGGGGTACGCGGATGATTGTGGACGAGCTTTCACTCAATTACGAACAGGCAAAAAACCTGCTCCTCCTCCACGGGTCGGTAAAAAAAGCCATCGACAGTTATAAGAACACACAATAAAACAGAGGAATGGCCATTATTATACATACCGACAACCCCGATCTCCTGCTCGATAAGATTTACGAGGCAATAGACACCAAAAAGGCTGAGAAATGGGTACGCACCACCGACGGGCGCCTCACATACGGTACGCTCCTGTGGAGAAACGAAGCTTTCTTCAAACCCCAGATATGGGTAGATGAGAATCAATTGCGATTCGGGCTGATAAAAAGAAAGGACAGAAAACACATCACATCCCGATTGTACACGGCTTTTCACAGCAAACTGATTGAAATGCTCCTGACCCGTTTTGACGGTGATTTCAGAAGCGTCACTGCCACAGCGACAAAGGCTGAACCCGATGCTTTCTGACTAGTCATACAAATTAATGCAGGTAATCAATTGCGAGGTAAGCGACACAACAAAAAATAATAATATATGAGACAACTCACCCTGATACTATTTCTCATCGGCGCAGCATTCACAACAGCTGCGCAGGATAACACATACAAAACTGAAACGGAAATACCCTATTATCAGGAAGATGTCCGCCAGAAAAATCCATATATCCACGAGCGTTGCCGGCTCGATATCTACTACCCGGTACATAAAAAGGAATTTGCTACGGTGGTGTGGTTTCATGGCGGTGGGCTTACCGGAGGGAGCAAGGAGCTTCCCGAAGCACTGAAAAATAAAGATATCTGCATTGTGGGGGTAAACTATCGTCTCTCACCGCAGGCAGAGGCTCCTGCATATATAGAGGATGCCGCAGCGGCCGTTGCCTGGGTATTCGCACATATTGAAGATTACGGAGGAGATACCGCAAAGATTTTTGTGTCCGGCCATTCTGCCGGAGGATATCTGGCCATGATGATCGGGCTGGATAAACAATATCTCGCCGCACACCAGATTGATGCCAACCGCATTGCAGGCCTGATTCCCCTGAGCGGACAGACCATCACACACTTCAATATCCGTGCGGGATATGGCATGAAAGATACCCAACCACTCGTGGACAAATATGCACCACTCTACCATGTTCGTTCCGATGCTCCACCCCTTTTGCTGATCACGGGTGACCGCGAGCTGGAGATGCTGGGTCGTTACGAGGAAAATGCCTACCTTGCCCGTATGATGAAGGTGGCAGGGCACAAACAGACCAGCCTGCTGGAACTACAAGGCTACAATCACGGCATGACTTATCCCGCCTTCCCCCTGGTGCTGGAGGAGATACAACGGATCGTGCGGGAAAAACAATAATTTTGACTATCTTTGCAAGTCAAAATGAAACGAAATGCTATCAAACGTCCATAAAAAAGAGGTTGAAGAGCTTTACGCCACCCCCATATTACAGCAAACTGCATTCTGGTCGGCCGTAAAAAAGAGACTGGGAACAAACACCATTGCCGTCAATTTTAATTCCAGAAGGTCTGCTCTCTACGGAATAACCGATGACCGGTCATCACTCTCTTCCGATGTGCTGATTGTACTGCAGCAGATCAATAGACACCATTCGGTGGCTTATGTACCATACGGGCCCGAGCTGGAACCTGCCGATGAGTTTCAGGGTATGTTTCTCGAGGAGCTTTCTGAATCCTTGCGATCACACCTGCCAAAAAATTGTATCCTCATCCGCTATGACCTCTGCTGGGAGTCGTGGTGGGCCAAGGAAAAAGACCATTTCGATGAACACGGTATCTGGAAGGGTGAGCCCGACAGTCCCGCACAGGAGTTCCGGTTTAATTTCAATACACAGAACTGGAATTTCAAAAAAGCTTTTTCAAATATCCTGCCGGCAAACACGGTCTATCTTAATTTAACATACGACACCGAGACCCTGCTCAAAAGAATGAAACCCAAGACACGGTACAACATCGGCCTGGCACGCCGTAAGGGGGTAACGGTAAAGGCTTTGGGATTGGATGGCATCGACATCTGGTATGAGCTTTACAGAGAGACTGCATCCCGAAACCATATCCTACTCAACGACATGAAGTACTTTCAGGCAGTGCTCACCGCACGTGCCGATGATACACGCTCACCTGCCGAAGTAAGCCTGCTGGTGGCGGAGAAGGATGGCAAGCCACTGGCCGCCATGTTTCTGGTGATCACAAAAAACAGGGGATCCTACCTATACGGCGCCTCCTCCTCCGCAGAACGAAATCTGATGGCCACCTATGCTTTGCAGTGGGAAGCCATCTGCCGCTCGAAGGCGGCCGGATGTACCGAGTACGACATGTTTGGCATTTCTCCTTCACCCGATCCGCAACACCCTTTATATGGATTATACAAATTCAAATCGGGTTTCGGTGGCGAGATGTACCATAGCCTGGGCTGTTGGGATTATCCGCTGAACAACGACCTGTATACGCTGTTCCGTGCCTCGGAACTAAACAGCCAGGGATATCATGTAAGTTAAAAACAGATTCTTTACGGAATTTTGTAAACGATGCTGTTGATATTCATGCCGGCACCTACTGAAGCCAGCACAATGTGGTCGCCGCTCTTCAGGTCATGACCATCCATTTCCTTGCGGGTGATCATATCCAGCAACGTGGGTACGGTAGCTACTGAAGAGTTACCCAGCCAGGAGATGGTCATGGGCATGATGCTTTTTGGCATCTCTTTCAGGTCGTACAGCTTGAATAATCTCTGAAGTATGGCGTCGTCCATCTTTCCGTTCGCCTGATGAATCAATACCTTGCTGATCTGACCAACATGCAGTTTCAGCTTGTCTAGACCCGCCTTGATTGTCTTTGGCACATTCTCCAGCGCATACTGGTACAAACGACGACCATTCATTTTCAGGTAGTAATCTTTTTTTTCAGCCAATTCGGGATTATAGGAGTAACCCATATGCAGCATATTCACGTAATTCAACGCATCACTGCGTGAGTTGTGGCCAATGATACCCAGCGGCTCATCGCTTTCACGTGCCTCCATAACCGCTGCGCCGGCACCATCGGCATAGATCATGCTATCACGGTCGTGTGGGTCGGCGACACGCGACAACACGTCGGCACCCACTACAAGGATCTTTTTCGCATCACCTGAACGAAGGTAATAGTCGGCCTGAATCACCGCCTGTACCCAGCCCGGACAGCCATACAGTACATCATATGCCACGGCCGACGGATTTTCAATTTCCAGCTTACTTTTCAGTCGGGATGCCATTGTCGGCAACATGTCCATGCGAATGTTATCAACCTTTGTTTCGCCAAAATTATGTGCAAAAATGATGTAATCGAGCTCCTCCTTGTTCACTCCAGAAGTTTCCAATGCTCTCTGAGCAGCAATCAGGGCCAGATCGGAAGTCACCTGGCTGTCATCGGCATAACGTCGTTCGGCGATGGTGGTGATCTCTTCAAATTTACGGGTAATCTCCTCATTGGGTGTTGTGATCTTCTCACCCGTCGAGTCAAAAAACAGGTTATTATGAAAATAATCGTTTCTGATTTGCTTCGTAGGCACATAACTACCCGTCCCCGTAAAAATACTATACAATCGTTTCATTTTTTTCTTATTACTTATAGGAAATGCATCGGGCTGGGTTTACCGGAACCCTTACAACTGTGATCATTGTGCATACTCCATATTGAATTTTCCTACTTCTAATTCTTTGGCTCAGTCTTTCGAATGCAAAGGTAAAAAATTAAATTCAAATGAAGTTCAATTTCTCATTGTGAAGATGAATCCTGCCGATGAACAAAGTAGTATACTTTATTACAGGAGTTGCGATCCGTCTGAATAATCTGCTGATAAAGAGGCGATCACAGGATTGGAGACATCTTCGTAAAGCTCCAGTCCGAAATATCCTGCTGCAGCCGTGATATGGTCGAAGACATCCGAGACAATCTCCTCATACCGTACCCAGTCTGTTGTGGCAGTGAAGAAGTAAAGCTCCAGCGGCAATCCCTTGGAGGTGGGCTGCAGCTGACGGACAATCAACAACAGCTCTTTGTGCACATCGGGATGATTGCGCAGGTAGTTGTCGATGTAATGCCTGTAAAGCCCCATATTGGTCAGGTTCCGGCCATTGATGAGCAACGACTTATCGGCACCGGTACGGCTGTTATAATCGTTGATCTCCGTGGTTCTTTTGTGGATATAATCTGAAATATATTGAATCTTCTCCAGCCCGGCAACCTCTTCTTCCCGGATAAACCGGATGGTAGATTGCTTGATAAAAACGGATCTTTTTAAACGTCTTCCTCCCGTATCAACCATGCCACGCCAGTTTTGAAATGAATCTGAAACAAGTGAATAGGGCGGGATGGTGGTGATGGTTTTATCGAAATTACGGATCTTCACCGTGGTGAGTGTAATCTGTACCACATCTCCGTCGGCACCATATTTGGGCATGGTAATCCAGTCGCCGATGCGTACCATGTCGTTCGCCGAGACCTGCAGACTGGCCACAAAACCCAGAATGGTGTCTTTAAATATAAGCATCAGGATGGCCGATGCAGCACCCAGACCGGTAATGATGACAGTTGGGTTCTGTCCCGTAAGAATTGAAAAGAGAATGATAAATCCGATGATATAAAAGATGATCTTTACCACCTGCACGTAGCTGTCCAGCGGTTTATCCTTCAGGCTGGGCTTTGTCCGCAATGTATCGGAAAAGGCATTCACCACCGACATAATCAACCAGATCACATAAAATATCAGGTAGATGTCGGCCAGCTTGTCCATAAACCGCATTGTTTTAGGGAACTGATCAAAAATAATGGGTATCGATCCTTTTACCAGACTAAAAGGCACGATCATGGCCAGAAAATGAGGAAAACGTCGTTTGGAAAGGTTCTCCAGAATATCGGCTTTAGATAATCTGGCCGAGCGGCTCAGAATAGTCTGCAGAATAATCCGGGTAAGGTACTGCACCACAAATACAAGCACAACAACAACAGATACAAGAAAGATAAGGTTGAAGTATTTTACCCAATTATCGGATATCCCAATATTTTTAAGGAATTCTATCGACCACTCGCTGATGGCATTGGTTGAGCGGGAAATATGCTCAATATTGTCTTCATTCATAGAAATTGCAATCTTTTTTGGTTATCATCTCTACAAAGATAAACTTTTTAACGCTTTCTTCAAAACCGCTTTTTTAAATCTAATTCTCTACTGATTCGGGGAATCATTGTATATTTGTACAAACGATTCATTGATAAATAAAAATAATATGGGAAAAGTACTGATCATTGGTGCCGGTGGCGTGGGAACAGTTGTCGCCAACAAGGTGGCACAGAATAACGGGGTATTCAACGACATCATGCTGGCCAGCCGCACCAAAAGCAAATGCGACGCCATTGCAGAAGATGTGAAACGCAGGACAGGTGTGGAAATCAAAACAGCACGGGTAGACGCCGACAATGTACCGGAACTGGTATCCCTCTTTAACGAGTTCAAACCGGAGCTTGTGATTAACGTGGCATTGCCCTATCAGGATCTTACCATCATGGATGCCTGCCTCGAAGCGGGAGTCAACTACCTCGATACGGCCAACTACGAACCAAAGGATGAAGCAAAATTTGAATACAAGTGGCAATGGGCCTACCGGGAGAAATTTGAAAAGGCCGGCCTTACCGCAATTCTGGGCTGTGGCTTCGACCCGGGTGTGACGAGCATCTTTACAGCATATGCCGCCAAACATCATTTCGACGAGATTCACTATCTCGATATTGTAGACTGCAACGCGGGTGACCACGGCAAAGCGTTTGCCACCAACTTTAATCCCGAGATCAACATTCGCGAGGTAACCCAGAAAGGAAAATACTGGGAAAACGGAGAGTGGGTGGAAACAGAACCCCACGAAATACACCAGCCCCTCACCTATCCCGAGATAGGGCCCAAAGAATCCTACGTAATCTATCACGAGGAACTGGAATCACTGGTGAAAAACTTCCCCACCCTCAAACGCGCCCGCTTCTGGATGACCTTCGGGCAGGAATACCTTACCCATCTGCGGGTAATACAAAATATTGGCATGGCCCGCATCGACGAGGTGGAATACAACGGCCAGAAGATTGTACCCATTCAGTTCCTGAAGGCTGTGCTGCCCGATCCGGGTGAGCTGGGCGAGAACTACACAGGCCAGACCTCCATTGGCTGCCGCATCCGTGGCATCAAGGACGGAAAAGAACTGACCTATTATATCTACAACAACTGCAGCCACGAAGAAGCCTACAAGGAAACGGGGGCTCAGGGTGTGAGCTATACCACGGGCGTTCCGGCCACCATTGGCGGCATCATGTTTATGCAGGGTCTCTGGAAAAAGCCGGGCGTCTTCAATGTGGAAGAATTTAACCCCGATCCGTTTATGGAGCAACTGAACAAACAGGGATTACCCTGGCACGAACTGTTTGATGTGAACCTGGAGGTTTGATGAAAAATATCAACTTTTCACGTCTGGTACAAGTTTGATTTTGAAAAATATCAAAAACAGTTTCTAGTATACCTCAAAAACGACCGGCATATATTCTCAAAAACGACCGATTATTTGCTTGTTATAGTATTTTATTCTACATTTGCAGTAAAAAGTGTAGTTATGAAGTACCTGAATCGAATTGTTGATAAGCAGCTGAGTTTACGTCTTGAAGCTTTTGGAGCAGTTCAAATTAAGGGACCTAAATGGTGTGGTAAAACAACTACTGCTCAAAGGCAAGCAAAAAGCGTGATCAAAATGCAGGATCCTGATACCAGGGAGGGATACCTGGCAACTGCACGTACCAAGCCTTCGTTGTTGCTGAAGGGGGAAATTCCCCGACTCATAGATGAATGGCAGGTGGCACCGGTGCTTTGGGACGCGGTCCGTCATGCTGTGGATGAACGTCAACTCAAAGGTCAGTTTATTTTGACAGGCTCAACGGTAATTGACGATAAAGAAATTATGCATACCGGAACGGGTCGTATTTCGCAAATGAATATGTATCCAATGAGTCTTTATGAATCGAAGGAGTCTAACGGACAGGTTTCTCTCAAAGAGATGTTTGATAATAAAGATCTGGATATAGATGGTGCAAATTCAGAATTATCACTCGAACAACTTATCTTTGCTGCTTGTCGTGGAGGATGGCCTGCTTCATTGAGCAATATGAGCGATGATGCGAAACTATTAATAGCTAAAGATTATGTGAATATTATTTGTGAGGAGGATATTTC
Source organism: Proteiniphilum sp. UBA4084 (assembly GCA_002383605.1). GTDB lineage: Bacteria > Bacteroidota > Bacteroidia > Bacteroidales > Dysgonomonadaceae > Proteiniphilum. The sequence goes on from DFYK01000047.1 coordinate 9,400, forward strand.
AAGAGTAGATAACATAAATCGAAATCCGGCACTCGCTCGATTGATTCTACGGTCTTATGCACGAAATATAAGTATGTTAGCAAAGAAAACGAGTATGCTGGCCGATGTTTCAACTGAAATGGAGGGTACGGCTATGTCAACATTCAACGAGTATGTAGCGGCCCTTGAGAAGCTTTTCGTAATTGAGGATATAATGGCGTGGAATCCTTCAATTCGTTCAAAGACTGTTATACGTACCGGGAACAAGCGTTGTTTTGTGGACCCCTCTATTGCTGTTGCAGCCTTGGGAACATCTCCTGGCAATCTTGAACTGGATTTGAAAACGTTTGGTTTTATCTATGAGTGTCTCTGTTTAAGAGACTTGAAGACTTATTCGCAATCATTGGGTGGCAGATTGTCTTATTATCACGATCGATACGGATTGGAAGCAGACGCTGTACTTCACTTAGACGATGGTCGATATGCTCTTATCGAATTTAAACTTGGCAGCAGAGACATTGAAACCGGAGCAGATCATTTGTTGGAACTAAAAAATCTTGTTCAGAAAAGAAACGAGAAAGATAAGCAGACACAAATGCGTCTTCCTGATCTATTAATTGTTTTGACTGGCGGAAAGATAGCTTATACGCGCGAGGATGGCGTTAAAGTTATTCCTGTGGGCTGTTTGAAAGATTAAGCAACCAGATGGCTTTTTCCTGAATTACGCGAAAAAAAATGGTTATCTTTGACTGAAATTAGAATAAAGATGCGTATTCTTTGATAGCGTAGTCTGTATTTTTAATTACTTTTGCATTGTAATATATAATGTGAGTCGCTTTATCTCTGTGCAGAGATTCTACCCCGCAGCCGGAAGGGAGAGAGCGCCTTTTCAACATCAAACAGTATGCTTCCCAAATGTTTTGTAAATATTGACGAGTACAGCCGGGAGGATATTTTTCGTATCCTTGAAAGTGCGGCAAGATTTAAACAACGACCCAATCGTGACCTGTTGCAGGGAAAAGTATGTGCCACGCTTTTCTTTGAACCTTCCACCCGCACCCGACTGAGTTTCGAGACGGCGGTCAACAGGCTCCGGGGACGCATCATCGGCTTCTCCGATGCAGCCACCAGCAGCTCCACCAAAGGGGAGTCGCTGAAAGATACCATCATGATGGTCAGCAATTACGCCGACCTCATCATCATGCGTCATCATCTCGAAGGATCGGCACGCTATGCATCTGAGATATCTCCCGTACCGGTGGTCAATGCCGGTGACGGATCCAATCAGCATCCCACACAAACAATGCTCGATCTGTTTTCGATCTACGAGACCCAGGGCACACTGGAAAACCTCACGATCACCATCGTGGGTGACCTGAAGTATGGGCGAGCCGTACATTCTCTCATCCAGGGGCTGTCGCACTTCTCTCCCACCTTCAACTTCGTTGCGCCGGAGGAATTGCATATCCCCGATAAATACAAAGCATTCTGTGATCAAAAGCAGATTGTTTACAATGAGTTTACCGACTTCTCCCCCGAATCGATCAACAGCGCCGATATTCTTTACATGACCCGTGTGCAGAAAGAACGCTTCACCGACCTGATGGAGTATGAGAAGGTAAAGAACATCTACGTGTTGCACAACGACATGCTGGCAGACTCGAAAGAAAACCTGCGGGTGCTGCATCCGCTGCCCCGGGTGAAAGAGATCAGCCAGGATGTGGATGACAATCCCAAGGCCTACTATTTTCAGCAGGCCAGGAACGGTATGTATACCCGGCAGGCTGTCATCTGTGACCTGATGGGTATTGCTGTGGACTAAAGAAAGGTCTTTCATGCATAATTTGAAATAAATATGAGAAAAGAACTGCAGGTTGCCGCACTCGAAAATGGCACGGCCATTGATCATATCCCAAGCGAGGCTGTCTTTAAAGTGGTGTCGCTGCTACAGCTACAAAAGCTGAGTAACCGCATCACCATCGGCAACAACCTGAAAAGCAGCAAAATGGGAAAGAAGGGAATCATTAAGGTTTCCGATAAGTTTTTCAGGGAAGATGAAATAAATCGCATCGCACTGGTGGCCCCCAATGTGAACCTGAACATCATCCGCAACTTCGAGGTGGTGGAAAAGAAGAAAGTGGTGCTCCCTGATGAGATCATCGAAATCGTGAAGTGCAACAATCCCAAATGTATCACCAACAACGAACCGATGCGGACCCGTTTTCACGTGATCGACAAGGAAATGGTGGAGCTTCAGTGCCACTACTGCGAACTGAAAATCAGAAAAGAAGAAATTGAACTGATATAGGGTGAGAGGTCTCTGGAACGCTAATCTTGCAAACCGCTGCATTTACAAAGCTTTCTACGCAAAAGCCGAGAGCTGAAAGCTGAAAGCTGAGAGCTGAAAGCTGACTGCTGAAAGCTGACTGCTGAAAGCTGACTGCTGATAACTGAACGCTGAACGCTAAATATGAAACATGACTGGAAGCCGGGAACAATGATTTATCCACTGCCGGCGGTGATGATTAGTTGTGGCAGCGCCCCCGAAGAACAGAATATTTTCACTGTCAGCTGGGTGGGTACCATCAATACGAATCCGCCGATGTGTTACATATCGGTCAGACCCGAACGGCATTCGTATGATATCATCAAAAGAAATAAAGAGTTTGTGATCAATCTCACCACGGAGGATCTGGCCCGTGCGACCGACTGGTGTGGTGTGCGCTCCGGCAAAGATTACAATAAGTTTGAGGAGATGAAACTGACTGCAGGCAAGGCAACCGTGGTGAAAGCACCTGTCATAGCCGAATCACCGCTCAGCATTGAATGCATTGTGAAGGATATCATTGCACTCGGATCGCACGATATGTTTATTGCGGATGTCGTAAACGTGCAGGCCGAGGATCGGTTTTTGCATCCCGAAACAGGCAGGTTCGACCTGCAGAGTTCAAAACTGCTCGCCTACGCACACGGACATTATTATGGTCTTGGAAAAGAGATCGGCAAATTTGGCTGGAGCGTTCAGAAAAATCAGAAAAAAAAGAAAAAACAACAAAGATAACACCTAATTATGCCCGTAAATATACCCGACAGATTACCTGCGATAGAGATTTTAAAAAAGGAACATATTTTTGTGATGGACGATCTACGTGCTTCTACACAGGACATCCGTCCACTTAAAATACTTATCCTCAATCTAATGCCGCTCAAGGTAACCACGGAAACCGATCTGATCAGGCTGCTTTCCAACTCCCCCCTGCAGATAGAGGTTGAATTTCTGGGACTGACGACCCATACACCCAGAAATACGCCCATTGAGCACCTGATCTCATTTTACACCGGTTTCTCCAACATAAAGGATTCTTACTACGATGGCATGATCATTACCGGAGCACCAGTAGAGATGCTTCCTTTTGAAAAGGTGAACTACTGGGATGAGCTTACTCGGATTTACGACTGGGCACGCACGCACGTAACCTCCACCTTTTATATATGCTGGGGGGCCCAGGCTGCACTGTACCATTTTTATGGCATCCGGAAATATCCACTGGATAAGAAACTGTTCGGCGTGTTCAATCATACCATCAACGATCCCTCTTTTCCGCTCTTCCGAGGCTTCGACGATAGGTTTTATGCACCCCACAGCCGTCATACAACCATTCTTGCTGAAGAAATCAGACGCAATGGGGAGCTCACCATCCACTCAGAATCGGAAGAGGCGGGTGTTTATATTGTCTCATCCCGTGGTGGAAGGGAGTTTTATGTCACCGGTCATTCGGAATACTCACCCATGACACTGCACAATGAATATACACGGGATAAGGAAAAGGGAATGAACTCGGTGGAGGTACCCCTCAACTATTACAGGAACAACGATCCTGCACAACCTCCGTTGGTACAGTGGCGCTCTCACGCCAACCTTTTATATATAAACTGGTTAAACTACTTTGTCTATCAGGCAACACCATTCAACATACACGAAATTGCACAATTGGGAAATCTGTAATTAAACAAAAAGTCAAAACAAATAGCAACTGTTCTTGTGGAAAGATCATCCGAAGACGAAATATCGACATCTGTGAAAAAAATTAAAGTGGCTTTTTTCACAGATATCCTGGTGAAGGATTACGATGGAGCAATCAAAACGATGTACCAACTCATCAACAGGATCCCTGACGACCGGTTTGAGTACCTCTTTTTTTGTGGCGTGGCACCCCGGCACAGCTTTCCGCATCGTATCGTCAGGGTCCCCTCCCTCATCATCCCTTTCAATATTTCTTACAGAGCTGCCCTGCCCTGCCTGGCAACAAAGAAGTTAAGACGGGCGCTGAACGACTTCAACCCGGATGTAATTCATATATCGACTCCCTCATTTCTGGGTTTCTTCGCACTACGTTATGCCAAAGAACAACAGATTCCGGTATTATCGATCTATCACACCCATTTTATCTCTTACATGCGGTATTATTTCAAAAAGGTACCGTTTTTGATCAAAGTGACCGAATCGTTGATCACCCGCCTGTACAAGAAATTCTACAATTGCTGTGACCTGGTGTATGTACCCACCGACTTCATGATCAGGGAGCTGACAGAGCACGGCATCACGGCAAAACGTCTCAAACAGTGGCACAGGGGACTGGACACTGGTTTGTTTAACCCGGAACGACGGGATGATGCTTATATCAGAAGCATCACCGGAAACAATAAACCTTCCTTACTCTATGCCTCACGCATTGTCTGGGAAAAAAATATCGAAACACTGATCGGGATATACGAAGAAGCGGAGGCTCAACAACTCGATGTTAATTTTATTGTTGCCGGGAGCGGTGTCGCAGAACCCGAAGCACGGGAGCGGATGAAAAACGCTTTCTTCCTGGGTCATCTCGACCAGAACACGCTCGGCAAGCTGTATGCATCGACAGACATTTTTGTCTTCCCTTCCATCTCCGAATCATACGGCAATGTGGTGATGGAAGCAACGGCCTCGGGATGCATACCCGTCATAGCGCGCGGAGGAGGTTCTCAGGCCCTGGTGGAGGATGGTGTGACCGGTTTTATGTGTGAACCCAACGATGCGCGGGATTACATAGAAAAGATACGGATTCTGTTGAATGACGACGGGCTAAGAGACCGAATGAAACAGGAAGGAAGCAAATACATCTCACTGTTAAGCTGGGAACATCTGGCAAAGGTATATTTTTCCGACATTGAACAACTGGCTCACCGATCATCCAAGCAACCAGCCATCACACAAGCGCCGGTTGCCGTCGTAATCGATAAATAAAATGATTGATTTCATAAAAAAATACAAACAATATATATTGGCGGCGTTGCTTATCACCGTCCTCATCCTGATTGCCCGTTTTCTGTCATCCATCGATTTTAATTCACTCAAAATTTATCTGAAAGAAACACCTGGTATGTTTGCGGGTGTGCTCACTGCTTCTCTGTTTGCCTATCTCAGTTCCACCCTCGCCTGGAAGCTGTGCATGGGCAATGAGTCCAAAAAAATATCCTTCACACAGCTTTTCATATTCCGGCATGTGGGAGAAATGCTTTCTCTTTTTAACCCCACAAGCATTGTGGCAGGCGAAAGTCTGAAGACTTACATCCTTAATAAAAAAGGAATATCTCCCAAGCATGGCGTCAGTTCGATACTTCTGCACCGGGTACTGGTCATTTTTGGTGGCCTCTTTCTGGCAATCATGGCTTCTCTTTATCTGACCATGGGACATATTGTCAACGGTCAAAATATCTTTTTTATCCTGCTTGTCGTTGTCATGGTGATCGCACTCGCTTATCTGGTATTGCGTTTGCTGGTACATCCCAGACTCTTTTTGGGAAAGACTGTGGAGAAATTGAAAAATAAAACAGACTGGTCATTCATAACCGATGATCTGGTTACCTCTGTGTACGAGATGAATGACATCTCTGCCGGTTTTTTCCGGGAAAACAAGGGAAAGTTTCTCTTTGCCTTTCTGTTGTGTGTGGTACACTGGATATTTGGTGCGATGGAATTTTATATCGTCCTGAATATGATGGGGCTCGATGTGTCAATCATAAAAGCGGTAACAGTAGAAATGGGTGTCATCGTTTTTAAGACAGTGGGTGCCATTGTACCGGGGCAGATTGGCGTGGAGGAGTACGGCAACAAGGTGATGCTCGATGCCATTGGTATCGTGAGCAATGAGATATGGCTGGTAGTAACGCTCATGAGAAGGGGCCGGCAGCTTTTTTGGTTGCTGGTGGCCGGCATCTTCCTGCTGATTATCACCAAATTTTCACAAATAAAACTGTATAAATGACCGAAATCCTGTGTGTGACGCACAAGTATCCACCCTCCATCGGAGGCATGGAAAAGCAAAGTTACGAGCTGATCGCCGGGCTTGGCAAATATTACAAAACCCATGTGATCGCTTATCAAAACAGCGGGAACAAAACAATCTGGTTCACATTACTGCGAGCCAAAATAGAGGCCATGCTGAAGGCCTATCCCGGCATCAGCCTGATCCATCTGAACGACGGCTCCATGGGCGCTGCCAGTCTATGGTTGCAAAAAAGCACCCCCATACCTGTGGTGGTAACTTATCACGGCCTCGACATCACCTTTCCGCTTGCGATCTATCAACGCCGCATTGTACCCCGGCTCGCTCAATACGCGGGTGCCATCTGTGTGAGTGCCTTTACCCGCTCGGAATGCATCAGTCGGGGATTTAACGAGGCAAACACCTTTACCGTGAGAAACGGCGTAGACATTGAGATGGGCAACATACCACCTGATCCCGGCATTGTGGAGAAGTTGAAAAACAGGTATGGCATTGATGTGACAGGCAAACAGATCCTACTTGCCACGGGGCGACCGGTGAAGAGAAAAGGCTTCTCCTGGTTCATAAAGCATGTGATGCCACTGCTAAGTGAAGATACACTCCTGCTGATGACCGGACCGATGAAGGATGAACCTTCATTTCTGGAAAAGAACATCAGCTCCCTACCGGGGGGCCATCATCTGCAGCTTTTACTGGGCATTGCCAGCGATGCCGGTGAGGTAAATGAACTGCTGAAAACCACCAGAAATGCCCATCACCTGGGCAGCATCCCCTACAACGATCTTTTGCAGTTATTTTCGTTGGCCGATCTTTTTGTGATGCCCAACATACAGGTAGACGGCGACGAGGAAGGATTTGGTTTGGTGGCACTGGAAGCCAGCATAAGGGGCACATACGTACTCGCCGCGGGTATTGAGGGAATCACCGATGCCGTGATCGACGGGGAGAACGGCTCACTGCTCCCCACGGGCGACGCGCAGGCATGGGCAAAAAAGATCAAAGAACTTTTAAGCGACAAACCAAGGCTTGCCGTTCTTTCTGAGAAGGGAAAACATTTCACCCGTGCCAATTATTCGTGGAATAATATGGTAAACGGATACAAAGAGGTATTCGATAAGCTGATTGGTTGGCAGTCTTAACTTTATTGTGCAGTATCCTGCTCATCTGGCTGGAGCTCTCCCATTTCGGCAAACTTCAGACAAACAGGTTTGCTGAGTACAATGGACCGGTTTGTATCGGTGAGCATACCCGTTTCCATGTCTACCGAGAAAACCTGAATCCGGTCGTCATCCCTGCCGGCCACCAGCAAAAACTTGCCGTTGGGTGTAATCACAAAATTACGTGGATGTTTTACCGTAAGCTGATAACCCACCTTCGTGAGGGTACCACTCTCCGGATCAATGGAGAAGATGGCGATGCCATCGGCCTGTAAACGATTTGAAGCATAAAGAAACCTACCGTCGGGCGATACATGGATATCGGCGCTGCCGCGTGCTCCCACCGTATCGGCAGCGATGACCTGTTTCTGCGTTAACACACCCTGCGCATAATCAAATACAATCACGTCGCCCGACAATTCGCCCAGCACATAGAGATATTTACTTCCGTCGGGATGAAAGTCGAAATGACGCGGTCCCGTACCGGGAGGCATCCCGAATTCTTTTAGGCTGCTCTGCTGTAACGAGGATTGTCCTTCAAAAGGCGTATCGTTCACGCTGAAACGATAGAGCTTGTCGGTACCCAGATCGGCAGCAAACAGGAACTCTCCGTCCGGCGAATACATGACACTGTGCAAATGGGGGCTGCTCTGTCGTTTGCTGTCGGGGCCCTCTCCTTTGAACTGCATCACCTTGGTCGCGGGACTGAGACTACCATCCTCATCTGCCCTGAACGAGGTGATGCTCCCCCCGCCATAGTTGGCAGTGTGCACATCTCTCCCGCTGCCGCTTATGGTTATGTAGCAAGGACCACCGCCCAGCGTGGGACTGGAGTTGATGGGCGTGAGCGTTCCCCGCTGCTTGTCGAACGAAAAAGCGTGGGCAGCACTGTTTCCTTCGTCATTTTCACCCACCGCATAAACATACTTTTCATCGGGACTCAACGTGAGATAAGAAGGATTGACCACCTCCGTCATGCTCACTGAATCAGATCTCCCGGTGAGTGCATTGAAACGATACAGATAAATCCCCTTGCTACCTTTTTCGGAAGTGTAGGTACCCACGAGCAAAAAGAGGTCTCCTGCTTCACCCTTCACGAATGATGCCGCCTCAGGAGCGCTTCCGGCTTTATGCGCATCGCGTGCGTGATTTCCCGTGCATGACAATAACAAAGCTGAAGTCAAACCCGCCATGATAATTTTTTTATACATACAATATGAATTACATTAATCGATCAAAATAAGTCATTTTTTCCGAAACAACACTCATTACAGTCGAAAATGTTGTTCCCTGACACTTCTTCGGAGAAAAATTAAACGGAATTTACAATTAAAGTTGCGAATATGGCGTAGTCTGCTTACTTTTGCACCAACAAACAAAGACCTATACATTAATAAAATAAATTATGTTATCCAGGATATTATCAATTACAGGACGCCCCGGCTTATATAAACTCATCTCAACAAACAAAAACCTGAATATTGTAGAATCGCTTGCCGACGGAAAACGAATTCCTGTATACCCCCAGGAAAAAGTTGTCGCCCTGAGCGATGTCTCCATTTATACCACAGACGGAGATGCACCGCTGCGCGATGTATTGAAAAATATAAAGAAAAAAGAGAATGGCAAAAAGGTTGCCCTGGGTAACAAATCCACGGGCAGTGAATTGTTGACTTATCTCGAAGGGGTACTGCCCGATTACAGCCGGGAGAGTGTATATGCTTCTGACGTGAAAAAGATGATTTCCTGGTACAACATCCTGATGGAAAATGGAATCAGCCTCGAAAAGGAAGAAAAAGAACCTGAAACAAAAGATGAGGAAACCGTGATTGGGGAAGAAGGAAATCCCGAAGAAAAAGAAAAATAACGCGATAAAGACGACGGAAATTGAATGTAAACAATTTGATTACACGTGCGGGAGCCGGGATCATCTATATATTGGTGATCCTGCTTGGTGTTTTGGGAGGACAAGTTCTCTTCCTGATTATCTTTGGTGCGATACTCGCTACTGGGTTATTTGAATTCTACCGGATGATGGAGAAAGACACCTCCCATGCCATCAGCAAGATTTTCAACATCTCGATGGGTATTGTCATCTTTTTGTCGGTTTTCCTTTACATAAAAGGAATTACGGTTTATGCACTTCCTGTTGCCATACTTGTTTATCTGTTGATCCTCATTGCTTCTTCCGTCTTTATTTGCAGAGAAGACATCTTTCACGGAATCATCTACTCGGTCTTTGGCCAGATCTATATCACCATGCCGCTGGGTTTGCTGATGCTCATCTCCTACTCCTACCAAAACAGTATTCCCGGCGGAGGATCAGACTGGGTGCCCATTCTTGCACTATTTGTTCTTATCTGGGTCAACGATACCGCGGCCTATTTTATTGGGTCGCTGATCGGTAAACACAAACTCATAGAACATATTTCTCCCAAAAAATCGGTGGAAGGATTCATTGCGGGGATCATCTTCACCCTGCTCGCCTCTTTCATTTTCGCAAGGGTCTATCATGAGTTTTCTACTGCTTTCTGGATTGGATATGGCGCCATTGTCGCCCTGTTCGGCACCCTGGGAGATCTGTTTGAATCGCTTATCAAACGTACCTCATCCGTGAAAGATGCCGGTCACCTGATTCCCGGACATGGTGGCATACTGGACCGCATCGACAGCCTACTGGTGGCTGTACCCGCCGTCTATCTCTATCTGCTTGTTTTTTTATCTTTTTAGCTTTTCCCTCATTTTTGTTAAACAAAAAAACGCCCCTGAGCGTTTGAACATAAATCAAACACGCATCGCAATGAACAAAAAAATAATCGGGACAAATGCAGGGATTATCTGGAATCTTTTAAACAACAATCAAAAATGGAGCATCACCCAATTGCAGGAAGCTTCCGGATTATCGGAGAAAGAAATCTATTCCGCCATTGGATGGTTGGCCAGGGAAAATAAGATTGAGATTGAAAAAACCGCAGATAACAAGGAGGCTTATTACCTTGTTATAGAGTATTATTTCTGATTTGTCACATCACGCCTCTCTCCCGGAGGCGCCGCTGCCATTTCCAGGCTGAAGCAATGGTATCTTCAATGGTCTCAGCAGCCGTCCACCCCAGTACATTGTTTGCTTTGTCGGGCTGTGCCCATATCTGCTCAATATCCCCTTCCCGGCGTCCCACAATTTTATAATTCAGTGATTCCCCCGATACTTTCTCGAAGACGCGGATCAGTTCCAATACCGAAACACCATTGCCGGTACCCAGATTGAAAACCTCTACCTTCTCGTCCGATTTATGATCAAGCATCCGTTCAATGGCTACCACATGGGCCTTGGCAAGATCCACCACGTTGATGAAATCGCGGATACAGGATCCGTCCGGCGTGTTGTAATCATCACCAAAGACACTCAATTGTTGTCTGATGCCGATACCGGTCTGCGTGATATAGGGTACCAGATTCTGCGGAACACCCAGGGGCAGCTCGCCGATCTCGGCAGAAGGATGCGCCCCGATGGGATTAAAATAACGAAGGATGATGCTCCTGATGGGTGCACCGGAATGGATGAAATCCTGTATGATCTCTTCATTAATCTGTTTTGTATTGCCGTAAGGAGAAGCCGCCGGCTTGATGGGTGCATTCTCATCGATGGGATTTGCATCTGGCTCTCCGTAGACCGTGCACGAAGAAGAAAAAACAATGCCCTTCACATTGTATTCCGGCATCAGCTCCAGTAAATTAATCAGGGAGACCAGGTTGTTGCGGTAGTAGAGCAACGGCTTCTGTACAGATTCACCCACAGCCTTGCTGGCAGCGAAATGAATGATCCCGTCGAAACGATACTTTCTGAATAACGCCTTCATTGCCTCCAAATCGGTACAGTCCATCTGATCAAAAACGGGACGTTTTCCGGTTATGCGCGTGATGCCTTCCAACACCTCCGCATTTGAATTGGAGAGATTATCCACAATCACCACTTCGTATCCTGCCTGTTGCAGCTCTACCACCGTATGAGAGCCAATATACCCGGTTCCACCGGTCACCAGAATTTTCTTTGCCATATTATCTTATGTTTCCCTGATTTTGTACAAAATTACAAAAATTTTTTCTATGTTTGTCACTACGGGACCATCGTTGGCAGAAAATACAATGAAATACAATGTTAAAACATTCTATCACAAGGAGGATCTTCCTCCCATGGAAGAGGTGAATTTCTTTCACAATGCTTCGGCATTTGACTGGTACGGCAATTCACCCACCTATACACCTTTGATGGTCATTGCCTTTGATGGTGAGAAGCCCGTCGCTGCCATGTTTGCCATCATCATGCGGATAAACCGCATTTTCAAAGGAAAACTTTTTAAACGCTGTTTCATCACGCAGCAGCCTCCTTTCTTCGGTGAAGAGCTACCCCAGATAGATATTTTCCATGCCGTGATCACCCATCTGGTGAACGAGGTGAAGCACAAGGTGTTTCTGATCCGGTACGATAACCTCGGAAATGCGATCTTTGGCTATAAAGGATTTCGGGATAATCAGTTCTACTCCGTGAAATGGATTAATATCCGGAATTCACTGCAACGAAAGCGAAAAATATGGGATCAACTATCTGCCTCCCGGAAGAACCAGATAAATAAAGCGATGAAAAGGGGGTTGACTATGGAGGAATTTGTTGCCGAAGAAAATCTGCCCGAAATATACAAATTGATTCAGGATACCAACAACAAAAAAATATCCCGTCGTTTTCCACCATACCAGTATTTTGAGAATTTCTTCTGTCACTATGTAAAAGAGGGAAAAGGAAAAATATTGCTAACCCGCTTTCAGGGTAAAATTATCGGGGGTGCCATACTGGGATTTGAAAAAAAGAGTACCGTCTATTGCCTCTATTACTGGGGAAAGGCAAAACGACACAAAATACTTTATCCGACTATATTCACCCTCTACTCGGCCATGAAGATGGCCGAAGAACAGGGATTTCACTATTTCGACTTCATGGATGTGGGATTCCTTCATAAGCGGGCAGGCAGGTCTCATTTCCTGTTGCAATTCGGCGGCAAACAAAGAGCCACCAGACGCTGGTACAGATTCAACTGGGGGTTGCTCAATTTCTTTGCCAATCAGATCTACGACTGAGTACACATCCATAAATAAAAGGCCTGTTTTTTCCCACAAAATATGCAAAGAAACGCAAAGATGACTTCCCGTTTGCCACCTCACCCCCATTTAAGAATTAAATTAATTTAAAAACGAAATATTTTACGCTGGAATCTTTGGAGAAATGCAAAGCGCACTGTATATTTGCAACGTGTTTTTCATGGTATTAGATTTAAGGTTAACAATGAAGATTGGTTGTCGTGAGACAACCATTCCTTTTTTATATAGGTACCTGATTTCTGTTGGCTTTAATCCCCTTCGCTGGTTATAACGATACTCCTGAAGTTTTGCTGTTACTGATATTTTTTCCACAACGCATCGTGAATAATTTCCCGTGACTGGTCAATCAATGCGTTGATGTCAGAATCTTCCAGCCCTTCTGTGGGGATAGGCTCATGAATAATCAATTCCATTTTTGACGGCTTCAGCCGGAGCGTATTCCTTTTTAAGACATCATACGGCCCGTTGATTGTCAGCGGCACAATGGGCAGCTTCATATCAAAGGCAATGTGGTAGGCACCCCGCTTAAAGCGACCCATCTTGCCGGTGCGGGAGCGGGCTCCTTCCGGAAAAACAACCATCGACACACCACCCGCTATCTGTTTTTTGGCTTTCTCAATGGAAGCAGCACGCGTGGCAGCATTTGTATTATCCACAAAAACATGGCCTGCTTTCTCCGATGCAAAACCCACAAAAGGTATTTTCCGCAAACTCTGCTTCTGCATCCATTTGATATTCTGATTGAGAAAACCGTAAATCAGGAAAATATCAAAGGCACCCTGGTGGTTGGCGACAAAAATATAGGAGCGGTGTGGGTCCAAATTTTCATGCCCTTTTGACTGAATACGACAAAGAGCCAGCCAGCAGGTAAAACGCGACCACCATTTGGGAGGATAATAACCCCAGAAGCTATTTCCGAAAAGAGGAGCCAGTACCATCACCAGGAGTGCCGTAATCAATGTAAGCAGGATAAACAGCGGCGCAAAAATGATCCACTGATATAAAAAAAATAAAATTTTTTTCACTTTTTCACGTTATTCTTCATAAACAATGCAAAAATATTTATTTTTGCAAATAACCGGGACATAAACAGCTAGTTTTTCCTGCACAATAAGCTTTTTTCTACTTTAATCCATTTTTTATCCCGATTTATTTCCTTATTTGTCGAATTTTGTGTTTATTTGTGTCACGAAATCAGTAACAAAATTATTATTCACATCACACATGAAAGAATTTGCAAAATACAGCGGTGCATTTGTAATGCTAATAGGTGTTGCCTTTTTAGTAATACCTTTTTTTATGGGCACAACTGCCAACACGAACCTCATCATTGGGTTGGTATTGGTGATTGAAGGTTTATTGGGGCATATTTATGTGAACAACATGAAAAAAGGAAACATCATCAGCAACATCCTTTGGGCAATCATCCTATTAATTGTACCTTTTGTGATTTTCTATTTCTCTAAGAAGATTGCTTACACGGAAAAAGAAATCAGAGCTTACAACTAATCAGACTTGATGCAGCTACGGTATAATGACCCCGGGTTCACCACCCGGGGTTTTTTATGGTCGTTTTATTTCTCCTTCCGCAAAAATGCCAGTGCTTTTTGCATGTCCTCCGGTGTGTCGATGCCGATGGTTTCAAGCTCGGTGACCGCTACCTGAATGCGGTATCCGTTTTCTATCCAGCGTAGCTGCTCCAGCGATTCTGCTTTTTCAAGGGGCGATTGAGGCAGTTGTGTTATTTTCTCCAATACACTGGTACGATAACCATAAACACCGATGTGCTTGTAAAAAGAATGTCTTTTAAGCCAGTCCTCCTGCGGCACATCGCGCAAATAGGGAATGACGGAGCGACTGAAATAGATTGCTTCTCCTTTTTTATTGATCACCACTTTGGGCGATGACGGATTGCACAAAGCCTGCACCCCGTCCTCTTCTCTGAAAGGTTTCACCAGCGTGGCCAGCTCCACCCCGGGAGAGCTAAAACAATCCTTTAGCAGGTCAATCTGAGCGGGATCGATAAACGGTTCATCTCCCTGGATGTTGAGGATTACGTCAAACACCTGACCGATCTTTTTCATTGCTTCACAACAACGGTCGGTACCGCTCTGGTGATGTACCGAGGTCATCACAACCTCGCCCCCAAAAGCTTTGACCGCTTCGTAGATACGGACATCATCCGTTGCCACATATACCGCATTCACGCTTTTCTTTACCTGCTCATAGACCCTTCTGATCATCGGTTTGCCGTCCATATCGGCAAGGGGCTTACCCGGGAACCGGCTCGATGCATAGCGTGCCGGTATGATGGCAGCAAACCGGATTGTTTTATCTGTTCCGTTCAACATATAATTGAAAATTTTCATATCGTTTTACCAGTACCTCTTCATCTTTTTCAATGAAGCCTTTCAGCGAAACCGCATCGTAATAGACACCATCCAGTACGACCTTTCCCGAAGGACGAAGAACGGTTGCTGCCCTGCCGGTCTTACCCACCATGGCGACTGGCTCCATCGACACGGAGACATAACCTTCCTGGTCGGCATGCAATGCGACTCTGTTCAGAATTCCCGGTTTTCCTATTCTACTCGACAGGTACAGTATAAGCGCAACACCCATCCCCACTCCCCCCAGCACC
Organism: Proteiniphilum sp. UBA4084; assembly: GCA_002383605.1. Classification (GTDB taxonomy): domain Bacteria; phylum Bacteroidota; class Bacteroidia; order Bacteroidales; family Dysgonomonadaceae; genus Proteiniphilum. Next base: position 24,654 of record DFYK01000047.1, read on the forward strand.
GTCATCACTGCCCGGAAGATCTCTGTAGCCGGCAACCCTTCAAAGTTAAACCGGATGTTCCCCACCAATGCCAGCAACAATGCGAGAAACACAAAGAGAATACCCAAAATTCCGGTGACCCCGAAGCCGGGAATGACAAATATCTCGAAGACAATGAAAATGAGTCCCAGTACGAAGAGTAAAACCTCCCAATTCTGGGCATAGCCAGTCAGATACAACGGCGTAAAATAGAGTATGGCGGCCGTGATGGCGATGGCCGTGGGAAAACCTATGCCGGGCGATTGCAGCTCAAAATAGATACCTCCGATAATCAGCATGATCAGTAAGGCCTGCACCACACCATTGGTGAGAAAACCCCTGATCTTATCGTAGAAAGTGGGATTATAGGTTTCAAGGTCATAGTCGGAATATCCCAAATAGGAGACAATTAACTCATGCACACTTTCCGCAATGCCGTCGCAATAGCCCAGCTCCACAGCCTGACTGGCGGTGATGGTCAGAATCTGCGTGGAATCGGCATAGCCGGGCACCACAATTCGTTCATCCACCATGGCTTCAGCAATGAGCGGATCACGTTTCCATTTTGAAATGGTATCACCCCCCTCTATGGTTACCTTTTTACCGTGACTTTCTGCCGTAGCACGCATGATACCACGCATATAAGACTGATACTTGTCGGGAGCCTTGCTCCCGTCACCGCCATCCACCACCGTGGCGGCGCCCAAGGAAGCACTTTTGCGCATGAAGATGCTGTCACAGGCAATGGAGATAAGCGCTCCGGCTGAAGCGGCGTTGTTGTCGATAAAAACATATACGGGAAGCGGGAAATTCAGAATGGCTGTACGCATCGAGTCTGCCTCCTGCACGCCACCGCCGTAGGTATTCATATGTAGCAACACGGCATGCGCATCCTTCTGCAAAGCTTTATGCAGACCGTTCTGCAAGTAAATCCACGTATTGCTGCCGATATTCTCTTTGATGTTGATCTGGTATATCGTCACCTTTTCTCCTTGCGCATACAGATTAAAAAGAATGATCCAACCTGTGAAAACTAAGAAGATAAATCGTAATTTTTTCATTTTTAACAGGGATAATGGAACAAAGATAACATCAACTAAATGATTTTACCCAATCTTTGTTGAACAAAATCCTTGTGGGGCTAAAAATTTTTGTTCATTAGAAATAGATTTTGTATTTCACTGGTCAATTTCATTAAAAATGTGTATATTTGTAATTCAATTTATCAGTATGAGCACTATTTTACTTAGCATAGGATCCAATACATTCGCCAAAACAAATATAGACAAAGCAAAGCGAATGCTTACCCGGCTTTTTCCTGAGATCATGTTTACACAGCCCATCCTTACCGAGCCCGATGATGAAAAATATTCATATCTTTTCCGCAATGTATTAGCCAAAGCAGAGACAGAGATGACACCCGAGGAGGTTATCGACAAGATCAAACAAACCGAACGGGCTGTAGGACGCTCACCAAAAGATAAATACATTGGTAAAGTAATTATCGACATCGATCTCTTGCAATACAACAACGAAATACTCCGCCCCGTCGATCTTGAACGCGATTATGTACGGCAGTTGCTGGTTACACTCCCGCAGGCAGCGTTGCCGTCAACGAGCGAAACGCCCGAAGCAGCAGCCCCTGGTGCCGGGATTTATGACGATGATACCGATCCGGAAGATTAATTAAGCCTCGTCACCGACTTCACCCCTTTTACCGCTTTCAGTTTTTTGATCAGTTGCTCCATCATGGAGGTGTTGGCGATCATCACCGAGATGTTTCCCTGAAAAAGCCCGTCGTTTGAATCAATGGAGATGGACCGCATTTGCACGCCCTCTTCTTTTGAGATGATGGACATCAGGTTGGCCACGATGTTGATCTGGTCATTGCCGATCACCCGCAGCACGATGGTGTAGCTGGATGATCCCGTGGTTCCCGACCAGCGGGCTTTCAACACACGATAGCCATACCGGGAAAAGAGATCATGGGCATTCGGACAATTGATGCGGTGAATCTTGATGCCCTGTGAGGAAACAAAACCAAAAATCTCATCCCCGAAAATCGGATTGCAGCATTTTGCCAGTTTATAATCGATCCCTGTCAGGTTCTGGTCGATCACCAGCTCATCGGTACTCTTATAATCCTGCGTGGGGGGCTTCATGGTGAAGTTTTCGGCACTCACCGGAAGATGTGCATCCCTGCTCTCTTCCTCCCTGTTCTCCAGCTCCAGATAACGGTCGATGATCCAGTTCACCTCCATCTTTTCGGCTGCAATATCCACATAAAAATCGGTTACCGTCTTATACCTGAGTTTTTTGATCAGCTGCATCAAATGTGCATCATCCACCTCAATCTTGCGGTTCTTCATCCTGCGCAACAGGGTCTCCTTGGCAATGTCCACCTGCTTGCCTGCTTCCTCCTTGAGAAGCTGCCTTATTCTGGTGCGCGCTTTCGCGGTGACAACGAAGTTCAGCCAGTCCTGCTTGGGTGTCTGGTGGGCAGAGGTGTTGATCTCCACCTGATCACCGCTTTTCAGCTGGTGCTTGATGGGTACATTTTTGCCGTTCACACGCCCCGACATGCAGGTAGCCCCCAGTTTTGAGTGGATGGCAAAAGCAAAATCAAGTATGGTGGCTCCTTTGGGAAGCTTGAAGAGATCACCCTTGGGTGTGAAAACAAAGATCTCCTCTTCGTAGAGATCCAGTTTGAAATCGGTCAGCTTCTGGCTCAGGTTGGCTTCATTGTCTTCAAGCGACTCACGCAGTGAGCTCAGCCAGTTGTCCAAGGTAGACTCCTCCTTCACTCCCTTGTACTTCCAGTGAGCTGCCAGTCCCCGCTCCGCAATCTCGTCCATTCGTTTTGTCCGTATCTGCACCTCCACCCACCGGGCCTTGGGGCCCATGACCGTGATGTGAAGCGATTCGTATCCATTGCTCTTGGGAATGGAAAGCCAGTCCTTGAGCCGCTTCGGATTGGGCTGATACATATCGGTGATGATGGAATAAACCTGCCAGCATTGCGCCTTCTCCTGCTCGGCAGGCGCATCGAGGATCACACGGATGGCAAAGAGGTCGTAGATATTCTCAAACTCTATTTTCTGCTTCTTCAGCTTGTTGAGAATGGAATGAATCGATTTGGTGCGCCCCTTGATGTCATATTTTAACCCTGTCTTCTCAAGCCGTTCCTTCAACGGTTCAATGAATTCCTGAATATATTGCTCGCGCGATCGTTTTGTCTCGTTCAGTTTCCGGGCAATGAAATCGTAGTTGTCGCGGTCGGTATACTTCAGACAGAGGTCCTCCAGCTCCGACTTAATCGTGTAGAGCCCCAAACGATGGGCCAGCGGAGCATACAGATAGGTGGACTCCACCGACAGATCAAGCCGCTGTGAACGATCCGAACCTTTTGCGTCGCGCATCAGCTGCAGCTGCCGCGCAATCATAATAAAGACCACCCGGATATCCTCGGCCATCGAGAGCAACAGGCGCATATAATTCTCAGATTCCACGGTAGACCGTCTGTCGGTGAACTCGCCCACCTTCTTCAACCCCCGGAGAATCAGCTCCACCTCATCACCAAAGAGTTTCTTTGCCTCAGCGAGTGTATACTCTTCATTTCTTACCGGACGAAAGAGCAGCACAGCACAGACGGTGGGTTGCTTTAACCCGATCTCGTCTATTGTAATGAGAGCCGTCCGCATCTCAAGCAACAGCGCATAAAATGCTTCCTCCCTGTTTTCATTCGCCTGTGCCAGCGATTTCTGCAATATCTCCTTCAAATACAGCACCTTCTCTCTCTCCCAGGCTTGTCTCAAAAATGAGTATAGCCTGCGATAAAGTCGCAGAAATTCATGCCAGTTGGTGAAAATGAAATCTGTCATCGTTCGGTTTTGTGCATTATTGAACTACAAATTTACGATTTTCTGTGAAAGTGTGCCTTTTCCGCAGGTAAAATAACCTTCTTGTTGTTGCTTTGTGGGTTCGCGAACAAATCGTTATATTTGCGCAGTTATTTTCACAGTATATCCCTATTTCCCCTGTATGAGAAAAATTGTATTTCTGTTTTTTTTTCTGATATCCTGTATGCTTGCAGCACAACAAAATGAGACCCTGTCCCTGAACGGGGGATGGCAGTTCAGACAAGTGAATAAGTCCGGACAAAACAGGGCTGCGGACTCCTCTGCCGGAGAATGGTACGCAGCAGAGGTACCCGGGTCGGTTCAGCGTGACCTGATCCGTCACGGTCTGCTACCCGATCCCTACTATGGCACCAACGAAAAAAAGGTACAGTGGGTGGAAAATGAAAACTGGGATTTCAAAAAGACATTCCTTGTCTCGGCTGCACAGTTGCAACATGACGATGCGGTAATCTTTTTTGAGGGACTCGATACCCACGCCGATGTGTTTCTGAACGGCTCACGCATCCTGCAATCCAACAACATGTTCATCAGCCATAAGATACCGGTGAAAAATATGCTCAAAGAGGGGGAGAACCTACTCTATATCCGTTTCTACTCTCCCATTGAGACCATGATGCCAGCTCGGGAAACATTTGGCTTCGAGTATCCGGCAGGAAATGATCACAGAGATGAAAAACTGAGCGTGTATAACCGCAAGGCACCCTACCACTTTGGGTGGGACTGGGGCATCCGCATGGTGCAGATGGGCATCTGGAAACCGGTATCCCTTCTCTTTTATAACAAGGTCCGCATCGAGGATTACTACGTGAAACAGGTATCAGTCAGCGAGCAGGTGGCAAAAATTGAAAATCAGATAGAGATCTTCTCTTTGTCGGAGCAGCCGCTAAAAGCCACCTTGTCGGTAGAACAGAGCATAAAAGGTAGCAAGCCGCAAAAAAGCAACAAAGAGATCACACTCCTGAAAGGGGAAAACAGGGTCAACCTCCCGCTCGAAATATCCGCTCCCAGACTGTGGATGCCGATACATTGGGGAGAGCAGCACCTATATGACTTCACTGCGAAGATCGTGGTGGATGGCAGCGTGATCACCGAAAAAACAGTCAGAACCGGACTGCGCACCGTCCGTCATATTGCCGAAAAGGACGCACACGGCAGCTCCTTCTACTTCAAGGTGAACGGCATCCCGCTGTTTGCCAAGGGAGCCAACTACATCCCGGGGGAGATTCTCATCACGCAGCAGGACAGCGCCTACTATGAAAAGATGTTCAATCATATCGAAGATGCCAACATGAACATGGTGCGCGTCTGGGGAGGTGGCATCTACGAAAATGAGGAGTTCTACCGCCAGGCCGATGAGCGGGGTATCCTGGTGTGGCAGGATTTTATTTTCGGCTGTACACCCTACCCCTCCGACGATGCTTTTCTTGCCAACGTGAGGGAGGAAGCTGTCTACAACATCAAACGGCTGCGCAACCACGCCTCACTGGCCTACTGGTGCGGCAACAACGAGATACTCGAAGGGTTAAACTACTGGGGATGGGACAAACAATATCCCAAAAAGGTGATGGATGCCTGGTTCAAAGGGTACGACAAGACCTTCCGGGAGCTGCTTCCCACCCTGGTGAAGGAGCACGATGGCACCCGCGATTATACTCACGGCTCGCCCGATGTGGCCAACTGGGGCAGACCGCACCTCTTCAACCAGGGCGACGTGCACGACTGGGGCTTATGGTACGGAGAGCTCCCCTTTGAGGCGATGGCAGACCGGCTGCCCCGCTTTGCCAGTGAGTTCGGTTTTCAGTCGTTTCCCGAGATGAAAACCATCCGCTCCTTTGCAGAGCCTGACCAGTGGCGCCTCGATAGCGATGTGATGAAAGTGCACCAGAAAGCGTCCACAGGCAACTCGCTCATCAAGAAATACATGGACATGTATTACCATGAACCGAAGAATTTTGAGGATTTTGTCTATGTGGGGCTGGTCATGCAGGGAAACGGCATGGAGGAGTCGGTAGAGGCCATGCGCCGCGGCCGGCCTTATTGCATGGGAGCGCTCTACTGGCAGATCAACGACAGCTGGCCGGTGGTATCCTGGTCGAGCATCGACTATTACGACAACTGGAAAGCGCAGCACTACCGGATGCGCGATGTGCTGGCCCCGCTCGCCCTGGGCATCGCCTTCAGGGAAGACACCCTGCAGTTTTTCACCATGTCCGATTATCTGCAGGAGCGGAACAACCTGCGGCTGACCGTGCAGGTGATCGATTTCAATGCAGGAAAACAGAAGGAACTTAAAATGGAGGTCGATGCCAAAGCCAATTCAAGCAATATCGTCAGGACGATGGCCCTGGCTGAGTTGATGGGTGAATCAGACAAAGCCAACAAGATGATTCATGCCTTTTTGAGTGACAGCAAAGGAAATGTGATTTCTACGAAAGATTACTTCTTCTACTGGCCCAATAAGCTAAACCTCCCCGAAACACAGATTGATACAAAAATAAAATATGCCGACGGGCAATATACGCTCACACTCAAGAGCACCAGGCTGGCGAAAGATGTCTTCGTGGAGATACCCGTGCAGGGTGCCCGCTTCAGCGACAACTTCATCGACCTGCTCCCGGGAGAAAAAAGAACCATCGTGATCACCTCGCCACTACTAAAAGCAGCCGACAGAACCCCTGTCACGGTGAAGCATATCCGGGAGACCTATTGATCTTTCACGAATCGGGAGAAGAGGGAAAAGTATAAACGAGCCGGACAGACAGAGACATCACGGCATTTACGCAGCAAGAAATGGAAAAAAGAGAAGAACTTTCGGTGTTACTGGTCGTGTCAACCACCTCCTTCATGGGTACCTTTCTTATCTCGGCGGTGAACATCGCATTGCCCACCATCGAACGGGACTTTTCCCTCACAGCCATCGAGTTGAGTTGGATCATCACTTCCTTCATCCTGGGTACCGCACTGTTTATGTTGCCGGCCGGTACCTGGGGCGACCGGAACAACAACCGGAAGCTTTTCAAATGGGGCCTCCTCCTTTTCACACTCTCCTCCCTTCTCTGCTACATTGCACCGGACGGACACTGGCTTATCGCTGGCCGCTTTGTACAGGGCGTGGGCGCTGCCTTCACAGGTACCACCGGACAAGCCATCCTCGTGGCATCGTTCCCGGCTGAAAAGCGGGGACATGTGCTTGGCATCTCGGTGTCGGCGGTCTACGCAGGTCTGGCACTGGGACCACTCATAGGGGGTATCCTCACGGTCCATACGGGATGGCGCTCCCTTTTTCTTATCGCAGTAATCTTCGGGTTGATCACCTACCTGATCGCATTTCGCTTCCTGAAGAGTAACGGGAAGAAAGCACATCCCAACAGTGGTGGAGACCATTGGGGAACCATCCTGTTTATGACAGGGCTCTCGGCGCTGGTCTTCGGCTCCTCTCAGATTCCATCCCCCTTGGGTTGGACATTGATGGGTGTCGCCATCATTCTGCTGCTCCTTTTCTGGCAAATGGAAAGCAGGGTCAGCAACCCGTTGCTCGATATCCGCCTTTTTACCCGGAACAAGCTTTTCACCTACTCCAACCTCTCCGCACTCATCAATTATACCGCCACCTTTGCCATTGTCTTTTTTCTGAGCCTCTACCTGCAAAAGGTTCAGGGCCTCTCGCCTCGCGATGCAGGAGCGATCATCGTCGCACAACCCCTCATGATGGCGCTCTTCTCACCGATGGTTGGAAAACTATCCGACAGATTTCAGCCCCGCTACTTCGCCACCGTGGGCATGGCCATGTGCACTTCGGGACTGGGCATGCTGGCTTTTCTTTCACCTGCCACACCCANNGGGTGGATCGTAGCGATCCTGATATGGGTGGGAGTCGGCTTTGCCCTCTTCTCATCACCCAACATGAACACCATCATGAGTTCGGTAGCGCACCCTCAATATGGGCAGGCCTCCGGCATTGCAGCATCCATGCGGGTTTTCGGACAGATCATCAGCATGAGCATCATCACCTTTCTTTTCTCGATGCATTTTGGAGACTCGTCGGTAGAGGCTGTCTCCGACCCTGTTTTCATGGATGTGATGCAATGGGGCTTTTTAACCTTTGCCATCATCGGCATACCGGGCATCTATTTCTCCTTTAACCGGGGAAATATGAAAAAAAAAGAGAGCTGACCGCTCCCTGCCCTCTCTTTTGAAATTGTTCACAGACTTCCCCTGCGAATACCCCCAAAAAGGGGTTTTTGGAAGTCATCGAAAGAATCATTCTAAAATGGAATAAGTGACCCGGGAAATGACGAAAAAGACCAATAGCGACCACATAAAGCGGTCAATGACACCGTGCAGATGAAAAAATGTGGAACAGGGATGGGGTAAAATCAGTCAGTTGGTATTATCTTTGCACCCACAAACAAAAAACAGTATTCAGACGAAATGGCAAAAGAATTGAAGGAGATTACTCCCCGCAGCAAAGACTATTCACAATGGTATCTCGATGTCGTAATCAAGGCCGACCTGGCTGAAAACTCAGCCGTGAGAGGCTGTATGGTGATCAAACCTTACGGTTACGCGATCTGGGAAAAGATGCAGCGTCAGCTCGACGACATGTTTAAGGAAACAGGGCACGTGAATGCCTACTTCCCGCTGTTCATCCCCAAATCATACCTGAGCCGGGAGGCCGACCACGTGGAAGGTTTTGCCAAAGAGTGTGCCGTGGTGACACACTACCGCCTGAAAAAGGCACCCGACGGCAGCGGTGTGGTGGTCGACCCCGAAGCGAAACTCGAGGAGGAGCTGGTGGTACGCCCCACTTCCGAAACCATCATATGGAGCACCTACAAAAACTGGATCCAGTCTTATCGCGACCTGCCGTTGCTCATCAATCAATGGGCGAATGTAGTACGCTGGGAGATGCGCACCCGCCTCTTTTTGCGAACAGCTGAGTTCCTCTGGCAGGAAGGCCACACTGCGCATGCTACGAAAGAAGAGGCAGTGGAGGAAGCAGAACGGATGATCAATATATATGCCGAATTTGCAGAGAAGTACATGGCAATGCCGGTGGTGAAAGGTTTCAAGTCGGAGTCGGAACGTTTTGCGGGCGCCCTCGACACCTACACCATTGAGGCGTTGATGCAGGATGGCAAGGCATTGCAGTCGGGTACCACACACTTCCTCGGACAAAACTTTGCCAAGGCTTTCGATGTACAGTTCTCCGATCAGAACGGCAACCGCGATTACGTGTGGGCCACCTCCTGGGGTGTCTCTACCCGCCTGATTGGCGCACTGATCATGTCTCACTCCGACGACAACGGCCTGGTGCTCCCCCCCAGCCTGGCACCCTGGCAGGTGGTGATTGTACCCATCTACAAAAACGGAGAACAGCTCCAACAGATCAACGAAAAAGTGGCAGGGATTGTCACGAAGTTAAAATCTCTCGGCATCAGTGTAAAATATGACAATTCCGATAACAAGAAGCCCGGTTGGAAATTCTCGGAATATGAACTCAAAGGGGTACCGGTACGGCTTGCGCTGGGAGGACGAGACCTGGAGAACAACACCATCGAGGTGGCCCGCCGCGACACACTGACAAAAGAGACCCTCTCGTGCGAAGGCATCGAACAGCACGTGCAGGCACTGCTGGAGGAGATTCAGGAGAATATCTACAGGAAGGCGGCCGACTTCCGCACAGCCCAGACCAGGGAGGTGAACAGCTACGAAGAGTTCAAGGTGGAGATCGAAAAGGGCGGATTCCTGCTCTGCCACTGGGACGGCACGGCTGAAACAGAAGCACTCATCAAGGAAGAAACCAAGGCCACCATCCGCTGCATCCCACTGGAAGGCGACAAAACACCGGGTAGCTGCATGGT
>DFYK01000090.1:0-4181 GCA_002383605.1 Proteiniphilum sp. UBA4084
ATGAACAGATAATCGGTCTGTTTTTCAATATCGTTTAATATCTCTTTCAGAGCTACATTGCGTTTATTGATTGTTACTCTGGCATTTTGGGTATAGCCCGTTTCAGCCATAGCGCAAAAGACGCAAGTAAACAGTAGAATAAAGGTCGTTCGCATAATCAATAAAAAATGTTTAATGGGTACCTTTTCGGTTAAATGATTACCCGTTGGATTGTTTTTCTTCATACATTTGTAATTGTTTTAAGTTGATACATAAATAATTTCAGGTTGTGTTGACGAAAACATTTGGTCGGCGGACGTTGCAGCGTCTGCCGATTTTTTTTTTGGGGTTATTCGTAATCTATTTCATAGGCCTTTTTAGGTGTCAGTTATTTTATATAAATCGTGCCTGTTGCCTCATCCCTTTCATATGTGAAATGAATGCTTCGTTGCAAGACTCTAAGCGCATAATCTATCCCATCCGACTGGCGAAATTTACCAGTATAGGTGTGCTGAGGTAAATTGGCAGTATGAATCTGAATTTTCACGTCAAAATATTTTTCCAACGTAAGCAGGATATGTTCTAAATCTTCTTTATTAAAAGCTATTAATCCTTTTCTCCACAGATATTCGTCGGTATCCGTAATTTTTGAAACGATGAGCTCATTGTTTTTTAGTGTACTTTTTTCGTTTGGTTTCAAAGAAGCAATTATTTCTTCACCCTTAAATATATCCACTCCCCCTTCAAAAAGACTGGTTTCAAAAGTATTGTATTTAGCATAAGCCTCCACGTTAAAAGATGTACCTGTTACATGAATATCTCCCTGATTAGTTTTCACGATAAAGGGTTTTCCTTCATCTTTGCTCACTTCTAAATAGGCTTCCCCATCGAGGTAAACAGTTCTGGTCTGTTTTGAGAATTCAGTTGGATATCTAAATGTTGTGTTGGCATTTAACCAGAGATTGGTATTGTCTGAAAGAATAAGGTTGATTCGTTGTCCAGCTGGCACAAGAATGGTGTTGTATTGCTCGCTTTTATCCCTGAGACCGTACAAGTAAACTCCGCCTATTATCAATATCAGGAGGATCGCTGCCGCAATGCTTGCGCTCCAGAGAGGTAGTATAATCTTCTTTTTTCTCTTCAGGGAAATTTTTGTATCAGTGAGCAACAAGGCGTCATACATCTTACGCTCCTGAAGAAAAAGTGCGTAGTGGTCGTCGGATGATTCAATCCATTGCTTGATTTGCTTTTCTTCCTGGTAAGATATTTTCCCTTCAAAAAAACGATATATTAATTCCTTATCCATACAGTAATAGTTTCCCTCCCTGTCATTAAAACAATCCAAAAGAAGAATACCCTAAAATAAATCGGATTTTATTTAAAAAAAAGAAATATGCCGATTGTCATGAAATCTTTCAAAGAAAGACGCAAGAGGCTGAGTGCCTTGGATACGTGAAATTCTATGGTTTTTTGATTCAGATGTGTCTTTTCGGCGATCTCTTTGTAGGTCAGTCCTTGTTGTCGGCTTAAAGAGAATATTTGCCGTGTTTTCTGGGGTAATTTTTTTAAAGTGTTGTCAATGATCTCTTGAATCTCCTCCGAGAAAAGAAAATCGGGATCACAGGCTTCAAGCGTGCTGATTTTCGTTTGTCGCAACCACTCAGCATGCTCTTGTAGTTCGGCTGTTACCCGAAAATGAACTTGTTGATGCTGGAGATAGTTCAGACATTTGTTTTTAATGATGGCAAGAATGTAGGCTTGCGGGTTGGTGTTGGGTAACAAATTTTCCCTGTTCTCCCAATAAGTGGTGAATGCCTCCGAGACAAAATCTTCCGCGATCTCAACTTCTTTCACATACCCTGTTGCAAAGAGGATAAAACGCCTGTAATATTCATTGAACAGCGTATTGAAGTGTTTTATTTCGGAAAATGAGTCCATGTAGGAAAGATTACACTGCAAATATATGCAAAACTTTATGTCAGATTGAATATTTTAACTTAAAATCTTTTTGATATCTTATACTGTAGCAGTTATTTATTTTTTGTCGACCTTGGTAAAGTTTTCCAACATCTGCTTTTTTGTTCAAAATATTGAAATTCTATGATCTCATTTCAAAGAAAAAGAATATCAAATACTTTTTATTAACGGTATTATGACTATTTTTGTGATGAAGGAAAATTAAAAATTTATATGAGAAAAATTACGTTGCCCGCACTTTTTTTCTTTCTCACTACGTTAATCCTGGCTATTTTGTTATTGGTAAATAACAGAGTGGTGGAAAAAGAAAAGGGGTATGACAGTACGACCGTATTGAACCGTATTTCTCATATCCGTGAACTGGCACTGGTGAAACACAATTATACCGGCGTGATCGGTTACAAGGACTACAAGAAATTCCTGAGCATCAACGTTCCGCTGACTGATAAGTATTTCCTGTTGAAATACAATGGATATATCAAGGCGGGTGTGGATTTCGAACGGATAAAGGTAAATGTGGAAAACGACTCCACACTGCATGTTTCCATTCCCAAACCAAGGATACTGGACACGGTAATCGATGAAAAATCGGTTGAGGTGTATAATGAAAGCGAAAACGCGTTCAATCCCATCAAGATATCGGATTACAACGAAGCGCTTGTCAGAGAGAAAAACGTGATGATCAGCGATGCCATCAACCAGGGTATCCTGACGGATGCCACGGAACAGGCAAAGCTGGTGTTGACAACCCTCTTGCGGGAGATGGGATTTATCCGGATTAACATCACTGAAGAACTTATTCTTCCGCAGGTCGACTAAAAAATCGGGCCGGGATATTTTTGATGGCCTATGTAATAAGAATATAAAAATAAAATAGTTAATTACTTGAACAACATGAAATTTACTATCAAACTGTTTTTTTACTGGGTGTCCATTTTTCTGACCTTTTTCATTGGAATACAGGTTGTGGTGTATGTTTTATGGAATATGCGAATGGATTCCTGGCAAAGTGCGTTGGTATTTTTTATAGTGGGGGTAATACCCCCCGCAGTAATTACCGCTTTTTTCTATAAACGCCTGGATTACATGGAATCCGAGAAACTGGATCCCCCTTCTTTTGCCGGACAACAAAAAGCACAATTTCAGTTCAAGGGACGTACAAAACAACCCTTCGATGAGATATTGCAACGGGTAGACCGTCAATGGATCATCTCCTTCTCAGATAGGAAAAATCACGTGCTCAAATTCAGGACAGATAGCAGAATGATCTCCTGGGGACTGGGAGGGTACCTCAAACTGGAAGATGATGAGAGTGTCACCGTGATTGTTTATCCCATCAGCCCGCGGTCGAAAAGAGAAAAGTTATTTGTCAATCAGACGCTACGGTTGATGCATTCCATTTTAAATCCCTGATTCGCTTCGCTGTTATTCGTTCACTTCGTTCACGTTATTCGCTTCGCGTTCACAATAGAGAATCACCTCTTCATTCACAAAGCGCAGAAAATCGTTGTGTTGTTCTTTGGTAATCATCCGGGGATAACTCAGTATCAGCAGTTCCTGTGCCTTTGCATCGAGCCGGTAGGGCAGATGTACAAATCGATAGGGAGTAAGGGTGTATCCGGTGCGTTCATAAAATTGCAGCCTGCGGACCGACAATTCATTGCTGAGCGGATCAATCTCAAGGATAATTGTATGTGCAGAATCCCGCAGGTGCCTCAACAGCTGGGAACCATGTCCGTGTCCACGCAATTCGGGATTTACAGCCAGATGCTCCAGGTAACGGTAAGAATCCCATTCCCAAAAGAACATCAGCCCGATTAATTCCCCGCCTTCCCATGCGGATAACGGGAAAAAGCGATCATCGCCGCAAGCGCGCAGATGATCGTCCACCTTCCGTCGTTCCGCCAGAGGAAAACTCTCTTCGTAGAGTTCCCATACTTTGTTCCAGGATTCGTTACCCGGCGTTCTGATCTGTAAAAACTCCATCTGTAGACAATTTATCCAATTTCAGCCGTCAAGCCAGTCCGTACGACTTCAAACGTCGCCCCTCTTTAAATTTCGCAGGTGCCGTCTGCGTTGCACGATTTCCCCTTACTTACTTCCAGTACTTTTTCTTTTTCGGCGCGGTTCTTCCATGCATCGTACGCCTTATTCAACACTTTCACAAATAGATCCACCGGTTCAGAGCCGATGATGGCCTGCCGTTCGTCCATCAGGAAAGTGGG
>DFYK01000090.1:4208-11563 GCA_002383605.1 Proteiniphilum sp. UBA4084
CCAGTCGCTGTAATCTTTCGCTTCCTCAAAATAAGCCTTGCCCAGTTTCCCCAACACGGCAGAGTCGAGCCCCTTTGTGGCGGCCAGCTTTATAAGTCGATGCGCGTCACGTGTGTTGGCAGCAACGGACTGGGGCAGGTTGAATGGCACACCTGCATCGTCGGCCAGCTTTTTCAGGTTGGCAAACATGCTGTCGATTCCCTCTTCGGGATATCCGACATTGTTTACCAGATACTCTCTCACAGGATACCCGTTCCCCTTGTCGGGCAGTTCCGGGTTAAGCTGAAATGCTTTCCATTCAAGTTCAATCTCGTCGGCATGTTCAAACTGTTGAAGCGCTTTCTCGTAATGTAATTTGCCAATATAGCAATAAGGACACATGATGTCTGTCCAAACCTCAACCTTCATTTTCACTGATTCCTTTTTTAATTGTTCCATAGTCATCATAAACAACCGACCCCTCCTTTTTGTTTATGAAACGGACTCTTCCTTTTTTTACATAGTTGGCACCGCCGTTGAAGATTCCCTTATTTTGCTCACTATGGTGTTGGTTCATGAAAAGTAAGAAGAAAGAAACAGATTTTTTTGACACGCAGTACAAAGAATTTTACTTGCAACATGCCGGGGAATTGATTTTTTTTGCACGTAAGTTTGTAGATCGTCATACTGCGGAAGATATTGTACAGGATATATTCCTGAAAATATGGGACAGGAAATCAACCATTGTCGTGGAGGGCGATATGAAAAACTATCTGCGCTCCATGGTGGAGCATGCTTGCTTCGATTACATGAAACACCAGACTGTGGAGAATAATTTCATGCAGAAAAGCATCCGACAAATTCAATTGGACGAACTGAATTATTACGAATCATCGAACGACTATCCATCGGAAAATGAAAAGATGGAAACCCTTTTTGCCTGCATTGAGAAATTACCGCCCAAACGCAGGGATGTGTTTAAAAAATTTTTCCTTGAAGAACAAAAGCATGCCGATATTGCCAGGGAACTGGAAATTTCGGTAAGAACCGTGGAAACACACATATACAAGGCGCTGAAGTTTATCCGCGAATACAAAATCACATTTTTATTTGTTGTTTTGTTGGGGGTTGAGTACGTAGTCACCATTTAACAATCGTATCCTTATAAACAGGTGATTCGTAAAAATGGATAAAAATAGCTCGTTGAAAGAAAGTGTAACGCACGGCGATATCGAAGAAATTATTGTCCGGGTGCTTGATCAGAGACAGTCGGAGGATGACATGCATCACTTCCTGGCCTGGTATCATGCCAAAGAAGAAAACAGGGAGCTATTTTTTCAGATAAAGGATATTTATGAACGCCGGGCTGGAGGGTTATATCCCAACGACAGAGAAATTCATGCCAGCTGGGAACGCCTGAGAAACAGAAGGACTGTCGGAAGTCCCCGACGCATTCTGTGCACGCTGGTGGCAGCGGTAGCGCTTGTGTTGATCGTCTCAGGGGTTTACTTCTATTTCCAGAACAGGGAAGAGATCCGATGGGTGGAAGTACGGACCACACCACGCAGTGCACCCCGGGCCATTTCATTGTCAGACGGCTCAACGGTTCTCCTGAATGCCTCCTCGTGGTTAAAATACCCTGAAAAATTCAGAGGAAAAAGCAGGGAGGTCTTTTTAGACGGAGAAGCCTGTTTCACTGTTTCTCGCGATGAAAAATGCAAATTTATCGTTCACACCGACCAGCAGGAGATCCACGTGCTGGGCACCCGTTTCAACGTACAGGGTTATTCATCCGATCCCTATACCGTTACCACCCTGATCACCGGCAAAGTAAAGCTTGCCACGCACGACAGGGGAAATCTCTCAACAAGTGAATTGACAATGCGTCCCAATCAACAAGTCTATTTTGACAAACAACGGAATGAAACCGCTGTATCACAGATCAATCCCGATGAGGTGGTGACATGGATGAAGGGAGTCTATTCATTCAGGGATGCCTCTTTGGAAGAGATTACCGGCCGTTTGGGGAGAGTGATGGGCATTGTGTTTGTCATTCCCGATGAATCGGACAGAATTGAAAAATATACAGGGAAGTTCTTCCCCGACCAAACTCCCGAGGAGATAGCAGGAGTCCTGAATTTTAATGGCCAGTTCCGGTCGGAGTTCCGGAATGATACCCTCTTTCTCTTAAACAGATAAAAAAGTTAAAAGTAATTCACCATCAAAAACANNCCCGGCTTCATTCGTTTTCAATGCGTTAAAATTAACCCCCTTGTCTCGCAAACAGGTTGGAACAAATCTTTTAATTTATTAAAAACAGACAAATATATGAATAAATCGACAGATACCCACAGACGTTGGAGAAAAATACCGTTCAGCGCAGTACTCATTCTTTTACTTTCGGTTTCCGGGTCCTTTCATGCTTTTGCCGACACGGATGTCCGGAACAAGATGTTGTCGGTGAATGTACAAAAGGCCACATTCGATGAAATTGTTACCGTGATTGAAAATCAATCAGAATTTGTTTTCTTTTATAAAAGCAGCGACGTAGATCGTTCCGTCCGCTATGATGTGGAATTTGAAAACAAGACGATTCGTGAAATACTGGATCAGCTTACCAAAAACTCCTCACTGACGTACAGGATCTCCGGAAAATATATTTTCATCAATAAAAAGACGGAGATCAAAGGAGAGAAGGCAGCTTCGGGCAAGGTGAATATTCCGATGCAACAGAAGAATCAGATTTCCGGCACCGTGCGGGATGAACAGGGATTGCCCATCATCGGAGCCAACATTATAGAAAACGGTACCACCAATGGCACTGTGACCGATATCGACGGGAACTTCCAATTACAGGTAAATGAAGGGGCGGTCCTCACCATTTCCTATATCGGTTATATCGATCAGCAGATAAATACTGCCGGAGCCACAACTTTCAATGTGGTACTGAAAGAAGATACCCAAACGCTCGATGAGCTGGTGGTGGTGGGCTATGGCACCATGCGCAAATCGGATGTGACCGGATCCATCTCCACCGCAAAAGGAAGCGACATCATCAAAAATCAGTCGTTCAACGCACTGGAAGGTTTAAAGGGAAAGGCTGCCGGCGTGAACATCTTCTCAAATACAGGGCAGCCCGGAGGTGAAATGCGTGTGATCATTCGCGGTATTTCTACCATCAACGCCTCGGCAAGTCCGCTCTACGTGGTGGACGGCGTGGTGATGTCGAACTTCCAGTTCCTGAACCCCAATGATATTGAATCAATCGAAGTACTGAAAGATGCTTCTTCGGCCGCGATCTATGGTGCCAGGGGAGCGAACGGTGTGATTCTGGTCACCACCAAACGGGGTGGAAATACCGGTAACCGTTCCCGCATCTCTTATGACGGATCCTTGTCGGTGAGCAGCATGGCAAGATACATGGACGTGATGAATGCCGACGAGTGGATGACTACTTTCAAACAGGGACTGGAAAATGCCAATGCCTGGCAGAACAGGAATTTTACCACCGATCTCTCCCAGATTTTCACGGATGAACGACTGTTCAATGCCGATGGCTCGCCCAAATATGATACAAACTGGCAAAAAGAAGCCTCACGCACCGCACTGTCCCACAACCACCAGTTGAGCATACAACGCGGCGACAAGGATTATTCGGTGGGGGCCTTTTTNNTGGTAAACCATTCGTGGGGCAACAGAACCTCCGACAACCCGTACGGACAGGGAGCATTGCGCACCATGGTGGAACTTCTTCCTTTCCTTCCGGTGATGCTGGACGGCCAGTATGCACAGACAAACAGCTTCACCACGAGCGCCATTTACAGGGACAAGGATAATCCCAATCCCGGACAGATGCAGGGATTCAGCCCTGAAGGCGTGGGAAACCCGGTGGAATTGCTCAAGCGGATGCAGGCAAATCAGTACAGAACACAAATTTTTGGAAATGCTGCCCTCACATTTCATCTGGCTGAAGGACTCGATTTGAAAACACAGTTCGGAGTCGATTATCAGAACAACCGGAACGCCAGTTATACCCCCTTCACCCCCCGTCCGCTCATCAACCAAAGTTCCACGGGAAGAGCCGAAGGAAACAATTCAAATACGCTCTACTGGCAGGAAGAGACCTATCTGACTTACAATAAGCTGATGGGACTGCATTCCATCAATGCCATGGGAGGTATCTCCTGGCAGGAGCGGACCTACACTTATTTTAATGCGGTAGGATCGAATTTCTCCGACGATTTTTATGGTTATTATAACCTGGGTAAGGGATCCGACCGGCCTTCCGTGGGAAATGACCATGACAAATGGACAATGAACTCCTATTTTGCGCGACTGGCTTACTCATACGACAACAAATACATGGCCACCCTCACCAGCAGGTGGGACGGATCATCGAAATTCGGAGCCAACAACAAATATTCGTGGTTCCCCTCCATCGGCCTTGGATGGATGATGTCGAACGAGGACTTTCTGATAGACAATCCGGTGATCAGCCGGCTGAAACCGCATACTTCTTTCGGAGTAACCGGTAATTCAGAAATCGGCACCTACGCATCGCTGGCCACCATCGGACAATCCACCACCATCATCGGCGACAAACTGCGCACGGTGTCCTACACGAACAGGATGCCCAACCCCGACCTGAAGTGGGAGCGGACAAGTCAGTGGGATGTGGGTCTGGATCTGGGTTTGTTTAACAACAAGCTGAATCTGGAAGCTTCTTACTATTACAAGTATACCACCGATCTGCTGTTGAGCCGCCCCATACCAAGAACCACCGGTTTTTCATCCATCACCAGCAACATTGGGGAGGTCTCCAATCAGGGGCTCGATCTGTTGATCAACGCCTATCCGGTAGATGTGAACGGCTTCCAGTGGAATACCACGTTAAACCTGAGTTTCAACAAGAACAAGGTAGAGAAGCTGGATAAGAGTTCATCGGTGGACCCGGTAACCGGGAAAAGACAGATTTTGCTTGATGGATTTGTAGGCTACGACATGCTGATCCGCGAAGGCGAGGAGCTTTCCACATTTTACGGCTACAAACGCGCCGGTATTTACGATGGCGTTGCCGCCAACTGGGATACCGAAACCATGAACGTACCTTCCACCATTGGAGAGAAGGTGACCTACAAGCAACGGGAAATATTGGGTAACGGCCTTCCCGACTGGATGGGCTCCTTCATCAATACATTTAACTACAAAGGGTTTGATCTCACGGTGGATTTGCAGTTCTCATGGGGCGCCCAGATTATGCAAGAGTTTTTCCATTCAACCGAAGGCCGGTTTCTGACAAGCGGCATCGACCGGCTCTGGCAGGAGGCCTGGCATCCCACACTCAATCCCGACGGAAAAGCACAGGCCATCCGGCTTGCCAACTTTGGAATGGGAAACAATGCCAATGCCGATGATACCTGGGTTGCCAACGGCTCCTATTTGCGTGGAAACCTCATTCAGCTGGGATATACCTTCAGTCCGGCCTTCCTTCAGAACGCGGGCCTCGCTGCTCTGCGCGTGTACGGAAACATAAACAATGCTTTTCTGATCACCGCATCAGACTACCTGGGATACGACCCGGAGAACTCATCCAGGCTGGGCGACAACAAGTGGGGCACCAACCGGCAGTTCTTTACCTATCCGCGTCCGAGAACGATCACGGTGGGACTTAATGTGACTTTTTAATTCATCGTCATGAATCATTCAAAAACAGTTATCCTATGAAATTATATAAAATATACAAACCGATCTTTTGCGTGATCGCCTTGTCGTTGGCGATGATTTCATGCGAAAGTTTTCTGGAAGAGAATCCGTTGGATGAAAAGACTTCAGGCCAGTTCTGGAAAACAGAATCAGATGCCATCACCGGCGTAAATGCCCTTTACTTCGGTGGCGTGCCTTATTTGCACAACATTGATGTAGATGGCGGCTGGACACCCAAAGCCACCATGTGGGGCGGGGTGATGTCGGGACTTTTTGTCGACAAGCGCAAAGACCGCACATTCACCAATGCGTCGGAAGGAGCCAATTTCAATATTGAATCGTTCGATGCCACTTCACAGAAGATGTGGACGGAGTTCTACATTGGCGTTTCCCGCGCGAATTTCGTGATTGCTAACATTCCCACAATGACGGATGTACTCTCGGAAGCACAAATAGCCAATTTTCTGGCACAAGGGAAGTTCTTCCGCGCCTATGCCTATTATTACCTGGTAAAAGAGTATGGAGATGTTCCTTATATCGACAAACCCTACACTTCGCTCGAGGGAATTTACGTGGAACGTACGCCGGCAGCCGAAATTTACGGACATATTGAAGCAGACCTGCTCGAAATCATCAGCGGAAATGCATTGCCCAACGTTGCATTCTATGCAAACGACGGCTATGTGACACGCCCCATGGCACAGACACTGCTGGCGCAGGTTTATCTGCAATGGGCCGGTGCGCCGGTGAATGGCGGCAACGAATATTACACCAAGGCTGCCAATATGGCGAAGAATGTGATCACCGGAGGGCAACATGCCCTGATTCAGCCCGATGGCAGCAGTGCAGATCTTAATTCTGCTTTTAACATAATCAAGACCACCAAATCATCCAATGAGATCATCTTTGCCAAAGAGTACAACCAGACCAGTTATAATGTGGGGAACTCTTATGCAGTAAGATCCATCGGAACCGATGCTTTTCAGTGGAAGAATGCGAACAACCAAAGCGTATTCAAGCCCGGAGGAGACGTATTGTACAATGCTTATCTGCCTTCCGACCTGCTCATCAACAGCTATCATCCTTCCGATGTACGCAGCCTGGAGAAACAGTTCTTTTTCCGCGAATATACCGATGATACCGGTGTGACACATACGTTGAACAATGTGGGAAACTGGGCGTGGTTCGACGCCGGTTCGCTGATCAATGGACGCAACGGCGATTATAATATGCCCATATTCCGTTATGCCGAGGTGCTGCTGATTGCGGCAGAAGGCCTTGCCCGTACCGGCAATGAACCCGAGGCAAGGGGATATCTCAATCAGGTGCGCAAGCGTGCAGGCCTGGCCGATGAAACCGCTACCGGAAATGCCCTGATACAATCGATCCTCACCGAACGCTTCCACGAGTTTCCCTTAGAGTTCAAGATATGGGATGACATCCGTCGCACCCGCCTGTATCCCGAGGCCGATGGCATGCAATCGGGCCGGCTCAAGTGGGTTCCCCTGGCATCCGCAGTGATCCAGAACAAACCCGATGGTACCACAAGGGTGGGGGCCATACCCGAACATGCGCTGTTGTGGCCGATCCCGCTGAGTGAGATGCAGGCCAACACCGCGCTCGAAGGACACCAGAATCCGGGATGGAATTGATGTCATGAAATTGAATCCGGT
>DFYK01000090.1:11585-11895 GCA_002383605.1 Proteiniphilum sp. UBA4084
ACTCCTTCGGATATGCTTCGGATATCGTCCAAATATATCCGGAGATATTACAGGCTTATTGCGGGTAAACTTAGGGTCAGATAAATACCATATCCGGCGATTCATAAGGCATGGCCATACCCTGTGCCGTTTGTTGACAAAACCACCCTTCAGGCGGTAAATGAAGAAAAGCATGCGAAGGGAAGGCAACGCCGCACGATCAGGTCATAATCCTCGCATATAATCCGGAGAAAAAGAGTGCCGTGTATGACTTGTATACAGGCAAAAGAGGCAGTCTGGCGTCACAGTTGCAGTTACCATCACAATGGCA
>DFYK01000001.1 GCA_002383605.1 Proteiniphilum sp. UBA4084
CGCGCCGTGACACGCGGCGACGGGAAAAAGGGGGACGATGTGACAGCCAACGTGCGTACCATCCGGAATGTACCGTTGATCCTGAAAGGAGATAATCTGCCTCCCTACGTGGAGGTGCGGGGAGAGATCCTGTTGCCCTGGAGCTCCTTCGAAGCGCTTAACCGGGAAAGGGAAGAGCAAGAGGAACCGCTCTTTGCCAACCCGCGCAATGCCGCCTCGGGTACGCTGAAGATGCAGGACTCGCGCATTGTGGCCTCCCGCCGGCTGGAATCTTACATGTACAACATGCTGGGAGAGTCGCTGCCCACCGACAGCCATTTCGATAACATGACCCTCGCCCGTGCGTGGGGGTTAAATGTATCGCGGTCGATGACGAAGTGCCGGAACCTGGAGGAGATCTTCGCTTTTCTGAAGCAGTGGGATGTGGAGCGTAAAACGCTTCCCGTGACTACCGACGGCGTGGTGCTGAAAGTAGACTCCCTCAACCAGCAGCGCAACCTGGGCAGCACCTCCAAATTTCCCCGCTGGTCCATCGCCTTTAAGTTCAATGCAGAGCAAGCAGTGACCCGGCTTGAGTCGGTCTCCTGGCAGGTAGGACGTACAGGTGCCGTAACACCGGTGGCCAATCTGGAGCCGGTGCTGCTGTCGGGAACGACCGTGAAGCGGGCATCGCTTTACAATGAGGATGCCATCAACGCCCTCGATCTGCATATTGGCGACATGGTCTACGTGGAGAAAGGGGGGGAGATCATTCCCAAGATTACCGGTGTGGACAGGGAGGCGCGTTTTATGATGGGTGACAAGGTGACGTTTGCCCGTTATTGTCCCGACTGCAGGACTCCGCTCGTGCGCAATGAGGATGAGGCGGTACATTACTGCCCCAATTCCGAGGGATGCCCCCCACAGATCAAGGGGCGCATCGAACATTTTGTTACCCGCAGAGCCATGGATATCACCATAGGGCCGGAGACCATCTCTTTGTTGTACGACAAGGGCCTGATCCACGATGCAGCAGATTTGTACGACCTGCGCTTCGAGAATCTGGTCAACCTGGAACGATGGGCCGAGACCAGCGCCCGCAACCTGCTGGCCAGTATCGAACAGTCGAAGTCTGTTCCCTATGAGCGGGTGCTCTATGCGCTTGGAATACGGTTCGTGGGGGAAACGGTGGCACAAAAGCTGGCACAGGCATTCCCTGATATCGATGTCCTTGCGGCAGCCACACCCCAACAGCTAATGTCGGTAGAAGAGATTGGCGAACGGATTGCGCAGAGTGTCATTGAGTTTTTTGCCAATCGCAAGTTCACCGTTTTTGTGGATCGTCTCCGCCGGAACGGTCTGCAGTTTTCGCTGAATGAGGAACTGCTGGCCGCAAAAACCGACAAGCTGAAAGGGCTCACCATCGTCATCAGCGGCACCTTCGCCCTGCATTCCCGAGATGAGTATAAAGCAATGATCCTGCAAAATGGTGGTAAAAACAGCGGCTCGGTATCCAAAAATACCGATTACATCCTGGCCGGTGACAACATGGGACCTGCGAAGCTGGAGAAGGCCGAAAAGCTGGGTGTAAAGATCATCAACGAGCAGGATTTCCTCTCATTCCTTCATGGTGAAGTTATGTGATCCAATGTGGTAGCCATCGGCAAAGATATCTGCCTTGTAGGTGCCGGGCATCAGGAACTCTTCAATGTCCCAGTACATGGTAACGGGAATCTCTTCCCCGCCATATTCTACGATGCGCTTCATGGAATAGCGGATCGTTCCGTTTTCATAGGGAAACGTATTGGAAGCACTTTTGGAGAGTACGTTTCCATCGGGAGTCATGATGCGGACAAACAGTTCCCGCTCACCCGGTTCAGTAGTGATGTTACGGGCAATGGTGAAGGAAATCACAAATTGAGCACTCTTGCTCAGGCGGGTTTGCTCGCGCCCTCTGTCATTCACCGCTTTGGCGCCGATGTTGGTCGCCACAAGCTGTGCGGCCAGAGATACTTTTTCAGAAAGTGCTGCTTTCTCCTGTGATACCTGGTTCAGAGTCCGGCTTGTCTGGTTGTATTGCTGTGTGATTTGCCTGTTTTCGGCACGTAGTTCCTCGTTCAGCCTGTTCAGTGAGTCAATCTGCTGGATGTAGCCACGTAGTATCTTTCGCAAGGTAGCCAGTTCGTCCTTGAGCCGTTTTATTTCTGCCTGGTCGGTGGATTTGGTCATGCGCAACTCCTCCTGCAGACGGAGTACTTTTGCCTGTTCATTTTCGAGTTTGAAGAGAAGCGAGTCGTTCTGTACACTGAACTTAAATCCTTCGTATTGCAATGAGATTGCTTCGTATTCATCTTCCAACTCCTGCTTGTCGACGGTAAACTGCTGCTGCATTTCGTCCATCTCGGCATTTTTAGTGAGGAGAAAGCCAATCACGATGGCCAATACTACCGCGAGCACGCCAATGATGGCAATCAATTGGGGTGTACGCTCTTTAAAGTTTATTTTCATTCGAGTGCTTAATTTCCGATAGACGGCAAAAGTAGCGGTTTTCAGCCTAAAACCCAATCATTGGCCTTTCTTTTTTGGAATTTTAAGATAAGCCCTTCCGGTTTTAAAAATATGGAATTTATTCAACGAAACTTCTGAAAAAGTGTTATAATTGTAGTCTATTGCGAAGAGCATGAAATTGCTTAATTTAATCATATGAAAACAACAACAACTTATTTTCTGACCATCGGCATGATTGCATTTTTTGCCGGTTGCGGTTCTTCTCAGCGGGTACTGAACGGTGACATGGCTGTAGAACGGATCATTGGATTGTGGGAGGTGAAGGCGATACACCACAGCGATGAAGTGGGTTACAAGGTGATTCCTTCCGGGATGTTCAAGATGATTTTTCACGACGGCAGGTTTATGAATTTCATGTCCACGGACAAGGGAGCCATCATCACGGTGGACGGCACGTACAGACTTGAAGGAGATCTTTACACGGAAGAGATCGTGAATTCATTCAACAAAAGCCAGGAAGGGAAAGACAACCCGCTCAATATCAAACTGACGCACAAAAATTTCATGTACCTGCGCTGGTTTCAGCCTGTCGATGAATTTGGGGTTACCCAGAACAGGTGGGTGGAAGAGATCTGGCAACGTGTGTGCATCGAAGATCTGGAGGTGAGCAATGTGGATCTGCGACAGGAACTCAGACAGTTGCTCGACAATGAAGAGGTGATACAGGAAGTGACGAAATAGTCACAAAAAAAGGCGACATTTTTCGGGTCGCCATTTTATGGTAAGGTAAAATATCACAGTTGTTTCAATGCTTCATCCAGATCCGATTTGATATCGTCGATGTGTTCAATACCGAGTGACACACGCAGCAGATTCGGATAGACACCTGCAGCAAGCCGCGCCTCATCCGATAATTGCTGGTGGGTGGTACTGGCGGGATGAATGATTAGCGTTTTGGCATCACCTACGTTTGCCAGGTGGCTTATCATGGAGAGGTTGTCGATGACCCTGGCTGTCTGCGTTACATCACCCTTCACAAAGAAGGATAGTACGCCACCAAAACCGTCATTCTTCAGATATTTTTTAGCCAGGGCATGATACTTGTTTCCTTCAAGCCCGGGATAGTTCACTTTCTCTACCTTGGGATGTTTTTCCAGCCAACGGGCAAGTTCCAGCGTGTTGGCGTTGGTGCGTTCGGCACGCAGTGAAAGCGTTTCCAGTCCTAACAGCAGCAGGAATGAGTTGAATGGGCTGTTCACAGGGCCCAGATCGCGCAATCCTTCCACGCGACAACGTATGGAATAGGCAATATTTCCGAAAGGTGACTTGTCGCCAAATACTTCCCAGAAATTAAGGCCATGATAACCTTCCGAGGGTTCACTGAACATCGGGTACTTCCCGTTTCCCCAGTTGAAGTTTCCACCGTCGATGATCACACCCCCCATGGAGGTGCCATGGCCTCCAATCCATTTTGTAGCAGAGTGAGTCACGACGTTGGCGCCCCATTCGATCGGGTTAAAAAGATACCCTCCTTGTCCGAACGTATTATCCACAATCAGTGGAATATCATGTTTGCGTGCTACATCACCAATGGCTTCAAAGTCCGGAATATTGTATTCGGGATTACCAATGGTCTCCAGATAAATCGCTTTGGTCTTGCTGTCGATCAGGGAAGCAATGCTCTCCACGTCGGAGCCATCTGCAAAGCGTACCTCGATACCCAGACGTGCAAATGTCACTTTAAACTGATTGTATGTCCCTCCGTACAGATAGGAGGAGGACACAATATTATCCCCTGCAGCGGCCAGGTTGTGAATCGCGATAAACTGGGCTGCCTGACCTGAAGAGGTGGCCACGGCACCCACGCCCCCTTCGAGGGCCGCCATACGCTTTTCAAATACGTCGGTGGTGGGGTTTTGCAATCGGGTATAGATATTCCCGAACTCTTTCAATTCAAAAAGATTGGCGCCATGTTCTGCGCTTTTAAACGAAAACGCTGTGGTCTGATAAATAGGGACAGCTCTTGCGCCGGTTACCGGATCTGATTCCTGTCCCGCATGTACCTGCAATGTTTCAAAATGTTTTTTTATCATATCGTGCAAAATTAATACTTTGCAAAAGTAGGATAAATAATGAGAAAATGTCAAAGAATGCAGGAAATAAGTAGTAAATTAATACTCACTCAGCAAAGAGACGACCCCTGGCGATCATGCATGCACCAATGATACCGGTTTTATTTTTCAATTTGGAGGATACGATTTTTGTGTCTTTGTTGACCAGATTAAGTGAATATTTCCGGACGGAGCTGCGGATGGGCAACATGAGAAATCCCTCAGTCTCGGCTACTTGTCCGCCTATTACGACCAGTTCCGGGTTAAAGATGTTGATGAGGCCGGCGATGTATTTCCCCAGTTTGTATCCCACCTCTTCCACGATTTCTATGCACAACGGATCTTCCAGGTTGGTGGCTTTGATGATGTCGGTGAGGGTGAGCTTGTTCATGTCCTTCACCATTTCGGTGAGGACGGTACTTTCGCCATTGGCCACACGTTCAAGTATGTTCCTGTGAATTGCAAGGCCGGAAGCTTCTGTTTCGAGGCATCCCTTTTTACCGCAATGGCAGATGATTTCATTCTCGAAGATGGGAAAATGACCGAATTCGCCCGAGAATCCTGATTTGCCATAATAGGGTTTGCCGTCGATGATGATTCCGATGCCGAGGCCCCAGGAAACATTGACAAAGATCACGTTCTGTTCTCCCTCTACCGCACCCTTCATGTATTCGCCATAGGCCATGGCGCGGGTATCGTTGTCGATTCCCACGTTATAATTCAATTTCTTGGTCAGTATTTCACTGATCGGGTGTTCGCTGAAATAAAAACTGCTGTAGCTGTAACCCGATTCGGGATTCACCCGACCCGAAATATTGAGATTGATGTTAAAAATCTTCTGTTTGAGTTCACCCGTCCTGTCGATGAAGTCCTGGATGTGCCCGCAAAGCACGTCGAACGACTCCGGTGTATTTTCATAGGTATAGGAAATTCCCATCTGGTTATCCACGATGTTTCCGGTAAAATCCATCAGTGCGATATTCAGGTGGTGACGGCTCATGTCTACCCCCACGAAATAAGCAGAGGAAGGTTTTAACCCGTAAACAATAGGATGTCTGCCTCCTGGCGTGTTGATCTTGCCGAACTCGGCAATCAATCCTTGGTCGGTAAGTTCAGCAATGAACTTGGTGACAGTCGGTACACTTAATTCAAGTCCTTTGGCCAGTTCCGAGATTGTGTCATTTCCGGTAGTAATAAAATGAGTGATAATGTCCTTCTTGATTTGGATGTTTTTCGGACTCTTATCGCTTTTCAAAAAAAAGTTTTTTACCATAATTTCTTAAACTTAGTAATGTACATAGAGTGCGCTAATAACTAGCTTCCATTGCAGAAGCTATCCAACAGGTCCTTTCTGATCGGTCAAAACGTAACTCCCTGCATCCGAAGGGCTGATTACAGATTCATTAAAATGAATAGTAAAACTTACAAAATTACGAAAAAATCCAAACTATCAAAATAAAAAAAAGAAGTTCGTTGTTTTGCGGTTTTTTAATATAATTGTTTTGTTTTTTAGATATTTTCCGCATCTTTGTGAAACAGAAAACAAGCTTTTTGAATTGTCTTTTCTTATAACCCTTTTAATAAACAATTAATTTCAACGCTGTGAATTACTTTTATCTTGTACCCGCCGCTTCTGTAGTGGCCCTGTTCTTCGCTTTTTACTTCTATAAAAAGATGATGAAAGAGAGTGAAGGCACCGAGAAAATGAAATCGATTGCCGGTTATGTACGCGAAGGTGCCATGTCGTACCTCAAACAACAGTACAAGGTGGTGATCATGGTTTTTGTTGTGCTTGCCCTGCTTTTTGCCGTGATGGCCTTTTTCGGCCTGCAAAACAATTGGGTTCCCTTTGCCTTTCTCACGGGCGGATTCTTTTCGGGGCTGGCCGGCTTCTTCGGCATGAAGACAGCGACCTATGCATCCGCAAGGACCACCAACGCAGTACGCAGTTCGCTCAACAGCGGGCTGCAGATTGCTTTCCGTTCCGGAGCCGTCATGGGGCTGGTGGTAGTGGGACTTGCCCTGCTCGATATCTCGGCCTGGTATCTTATTCTTAACTTTTTTGTTGACGAAGCCGATACCGGACACAAGCTGATCATGATCACGACCACCATGCTGACTTTTGGCATGGGCGCTTCCACGCAGGCGCTGTTTGCCCGTGTGGGAGGAGGTATCTATACCAAGGCGGCTGATGTGGGCGCCGACCTGGTGGGAAAGGTGGAAGTCGGTATTCCCGAGGATGATCCCCGCAACCCGGCGACCATTGCCGACAATGTGGGTGATAATGTGGGTGATGTAGCCGGCATGGGCGCCGACCTGTATGAATCATACTGTGGCTCCATCCTTTCTACTGCGGCACTGGGCGCTTCGGCGTTTGCATTAAACCCGTCTATGCAGCAGAATGCGGTATTTGCTCCCATGATCATCGCAGCCATTGGTGTTTTTCTTTCTATTCTGGGTATCTTTCTGGTGCGCACAAAAGAAGATGCTTCCGTCAAACAGCTGATGGCTTCCCTTAACCGGGGCGTAAATGTGAGTGCGATACTGATTGCCATATGCACGTTTGGCATACTATACCTGCTCGGATTCAGCAACTGGGTTGGACTCTCATTCTCGGTCATTGCCGGCCTTTTGGCCGGAATCATCATCGGACAGGGTACCGAGTATTTCACATCCCACTCCTACAAACCCACCAGGGGAATTGCCCACAGCTCCCTGACAGGGCCTGCCACGGTGATTATCTCCGGTATGGGAACCGGCTTTGTCTCGACCGTGATCCCGGTGACGACCATTGTCGCCGCCATCCTGATCTCTTATCTTGCCGCCATCGGGTTCGATGTGCAAAACATGGTTTCGGCCGAAAATCTGAGTATGGGACTGTACGGTATCGCCATTGCGGCAGTGGGCATGCTCTCCACGCTGGGGATTACGCTGGCTACCGATGCATATGGTCCCATTGCCGACAATGCGGGGGGGAATGCCGAGATGAGCGGACTGGAACCGGAGGTGAGAAGAAGGACCGATATGCTCGATTCGCTGGGTAACACGACTGCTGCCACCGGTAAAGGGTTTGCTATCGGCTCGGCGGCGCTGACAGCCTTGGCGTTGATGGCATCCTATATGGAAGAGATACGCATCGGGATGTTGCGTCTGGGTGACAGTGTGCTGGAATTTGCCAATGGTGAAACCGTGGAGGTGGCCCGGGCGAGCTTCGTGGATTTCATGAATTATTTTGAAATCACGCTGATGAACCCCAAGGTACTTGCAGGCATCTTCCTCGGATCCATGATGGCCTTTCTTTTCTGCGGACTGACCATGAATGCCGTGGGTAGGGCTGCTCAGAAGATGGTGGAGGAAGTACGCCGCCAGTTCAGAGAGATACCCGGAATCCTGAGTGGTGAGTCTACGCCCGACTATGCCCGCTGCGTCTCCATCTCTACCAAGGGTGCACAGCGGGAGATGTTGCTGCCTTCGTTGCTGGCCATCGCTGCTCCCATAGTCACAGGCCTGCTGATGGGGGTAGCCGGTGTGATGGGACTCCTGGCGGGCGGACTGGGTGCCGGCTTCGTGCTGGCCATCTTCATGGCCAACGCGGGAGGTGCCTGGGATAACGCGAAGAAGTACATCGAGGAGGGCCATCTGGGCGGCAAGGGCAGTGAAGCCCACAAGGCTACCGTGGTGGGTGATACCGTGGGTGATCCTTTTAAAGATACCTCCGGTCCTTCGCTAAATATCCTGATCAAGCTCATGAGCATGGTATCTATTGTAATGGCGGGGTTGACGGTGGCATGGAGTCTCCTGTAAATCGTCAACTTTAGTTTTTATTATTAAATTGGGAGGGGGCGGTTTCGATAACATTTTGTATATTTGACGTTCGAAAAAATCACTTCTGGAAGAAGAGTTATCAACATACAAATACAACAAATTATGAGTTTTTTAACGAACGACAAGTTAACAATTGTAGGAGCTGCCGGTATGATCGGTTCCAACATGGCGCAGACTGCCGCCATGATGCGTTTAACCCCCAACATCTGTCTCTATGACCCGTTTGCACAGGGTCTCGAAGGTGTGGTGGAAGAGATGCGTCACTGTGGTTTTGAAGGCGTGAACTTCACCTTCTCTGCCGATGTGAAGGAAGCATTTACCGGCACAAAGTACATGATCTCCTCCGGCGGTGCACCGCGCAAGGAAGGCATGACGCGTGAAGACCTGCTGAAGGGAAACGCTGAAATCGCCGCACAGCTGGGTAAGGATATCAAATCTTACTGCCCCGAGCTGCAGCATCTGACCGTCATCTTCAATCCTGCCGACATTACCGGCCTGGTAGCACTGATCTATTCAGGACTGAAACCGTCGCAGGTGACCACATTGGCAGCCCTCGACAGCACCCGTCTGCAGAGCGAGCTGGCGAAACACTTCGGCGTGGAGCAGAGCAAGGTGACCGGCACCCGCACCTACGGCGGCCATGGCGAGCAAATGGCAGTCTTCGCCTCTACTGCTAAGGTGGACGGCACACCGCTGACCGACCTGATCGGTACTGACAAGCTGTCCAATGAAGCATGGGCCGAGCTGAAAGTACGCGTGACCAAGGGTGGTGCCAACATCATCAAGCTGCGTGGCCGCTCTTCGTTCCAGAGCCCTGCATACGCTTCTGTGGAAATGATCCGTGCTGCCATGGGCGGCGACTCCTTCCGCTGGCCTTCGGGTTGCTATGTGAATACCCCCGACTTCGGGCATATCATGATGGCGATGGAAACCACGTTGGACAAAAACGGCGTATCCTTCGGTGAAGTGAAAGGTACCGATGCCGAGATTGCCGAATTGAAGCAGAGCTACGGACACCTGGTGAAGCTGCGCGACGAGGTGATCGCCATGGGTATCATCCCTGCCACCGACCAATGGAGCACGGTGAACCCCAACCTGTAAGATTTGGAGATTAAGAACTAACATCTACTGCATATATAAAGGACCGGCTCTGAAAAGAGTCGGTTTTTTTATATTGTGGAGCGTTAATTTTATTTTTTTATCTTAAAATCAAATCCATGTTAATAAACATCTCTTCAGATTTAATTTGTAGATTTGCAATAAGAAAAATATTTATACCGAGATGGCTCAGATTTACGATAATATTCAAACTAAATTCACAGAAGGTCTCCGATCTATTATTTCTAATTCGCAAGTAAAAAGAGTGGACTTTTGCGTAGGGTACTTCAATCTGCGTGGTTGGGAATTGGTCGTGGATCAGATTGATCGATTGGATGGAGATTTCGTATATGAAAATGAAGAAAATGTACATCGTATCTGTCGTCTGCTAATAGGTATGCAACGTCCCGGCTTGGAGCTGATTAATAGGTATATGGACTCACAAAGGAATCAATTGCCTGACAGTGACGAAGTGAAACGTTGTAAAAGACAAATTGCCGATGATTTCCGGAAACAGTTAATTGTGGGCAGACAGACCAACAAAGACGAATTTAACTTGCGAAGGCTTTCGGCTCAATTGAAAGGTAAACGGGTTTGTATTAAACTTTATTTAAAAGAGTCGCTTCATGCCAAGTTATATATAGCCCACAGGCCTGATGATAATTTTAATAAAATTCAGGCGATTATGGGGAGCAGTAATCTAACTTATGGTGGATTGAACGGGCAAGGCGAACTGAATGCCGGATTTAGTGATAGCGATCATGCTGAAAAGTTGTCTAATTGGTTTGACGATCGCTGGGAGGACAGGCTTAGTATGGATATTACTGATGAATTAGCCGAAATTATTGATAACAGTTGGGCCGGAGATAGAGAAATTCCACCTTATTATATCTATTTAAAAACGGCCTATCATTTGAGTCGAGAGGCACGAAACAGTATTAGCGAATTCAGCTTACCGCGCGAATTTAAAAAAGACTTATTTCCCTTTCAGGAAACTGCCGTAAAACTGGCTGCAAGACATCTTGAACGCAGAGATGGTGCCATGATTGGAGATGTAGTTGGCTTGGGTAAAACCATTACAGCCTGTGCCATAGCCAAAGTGTATGAACTGAATAACTCATGTACTACATTGATTCTGTGTCCTGCTAACCTGCAAGAGATGTGGCAAAAATACGTTATTAAATATGATTTAAAAGCCGATATACATTCCATATCCAAACCCATCGATGAAAACAATGTGCGTCATTATGACTTGATAATAATAGATGAGAGTCATAATCTAAGAAATAGTCAGGGAAAACGTTATCAGAATATTAAGCGATTAATCTCATTGCAGGGTTGTAAAGTGTTGATGCTAACTGCTACACCATACAATATGGATTTTACTGATTTAGGGAATCAGTTGAAATTGTTTTTAAAAGACGATACCGATTTGGGTATCCAGCCGGAACAATATATTAGAAATATAGGGGGCGAAAGGGAGTTTTCAAAGCATCATGAGGATTATATTCGTAGTATTAAGGCGTTTGAAAGAAGTGATGAGCCTGACGATTGGCGGGAATTGATGCGTCTGTTTCTGATAAGGAGAACGCGTACATTTATTAAGGAAAACTATTCCAAACAGGATGGGAACAATAAGAAATATCTGGAATTTCGTGATGGTTCCAGGTCTTACTTCCCTGAAAGGCTTCCTAAATCTATAAGTTTTCCTACAGAAAAAGGAGATCAATTTGAGAACCTCTATTCTGAAGAGGTAATGGATAAAATGGGCGAGCTAAAACTTCCCCGTTATGGGCTTATTCATTATTTAAGTGATAAATTACCGGAATTGACAGAGTCCGAAAATACAGTTGTGGAGAATTTAAGCCGTGCTGGGCAACGGATGATGGGGTTTTGCCGTACAAATTTTTTTAAACGATTAGACAGTAGCGGAATATCTTATCTTCTATCGCTCTATAGGCATGTTTTGCGCAACGCAATTTTTATTTATGCGATTGAAAATAAGTTACCGATACCTATTGGAGATGAAAGTAGCTTTACCGACGAATTGCTGGAAGACGAAGATATTGAAAACGAGATATTTGAAATCAATAATATACAACTGGTAAGAAAACTTGATGAAACTCAATTTTCATTTTCTTCATTACCCGAAGATTACCTTTCAGTGGCAAAGAAGTATTATGATTCCATAGCTGGA
Organism: Proteiniphilum sp. UBA4084; assembly: GCA_002383605.1. Lineage (GTDB taxonomy): Bacteria > Bacteroidota > Bacteroidia > Bacteroidales > Dysgonomonadaceae > Proteiniphilum. The sequence continues at coordinate 11,719 of DFYK01000001.1, forward strand.
AATTCTCATAACGTGAGGTGGCTTGACAGTGGGTATTTTAAACGTACATTGAAAAAATCGTTGATAGACGATAGTAATTTGTTGCTCGAAATAATAAAGATATGTGGTGTTTGGAATGCGGAAAAAGATGAAAAACTGAATACACTATATGGTTTGCTCAATAAACAGCATAAAGATGAAAAAATTATCATTTTTACGCAATATTCAGATACGGCGTATTATGTTTTTTCTCAATTAAAAAAGAGAGGAATTGTCCAATTGGAATGCGTCACCGGAGCAAGTGCCAATCCCACGCAGGTTGTAGAAAGGTTTTCACCTGTAAGCAATAATGTTGAATATCCAATTCCGGAAAGTGATCAATTACGAGTAGTTGTTGCAACCGATGTATTGAGTGAAGGCCAGAATTTACAGGACGCGCATATCGTAGTCAATTACGATTTGCCTTGGGCTATTATCAGATTAATTCAGAGGGCTGGTCGTGTGGATCGTATCGGTCAGAAAGCCGAAAATGTACTTTGTTATTCTTTCTTCCCGGCAGAAGGTGTAGAGCGTATTATCCGTTTGCGACAGAGACTTACCGATCGGATCAATGAAAATGCTGATGTGGTTGGAAGTGACGAAATCTTTTTCGAAGGAAACGAAAAAAATCTGATGGATATATACAACGAAAAGAATGGAATTCTGGACGATGAAGACGATGGCGAAGTAGATTTAAGCTCAAAAGCATATCAGATCTGGAAAAATGCAACAGATGCTAATCCTGAACTGAAAACCATTATCCCTACATTGAGCAATGTGATTTATTCTTCTAAGCAGAACCACGATTTACCTGTACGCGAAGGTGTGATAACTTATGCTAAAACACCGACTGACAACGATATGCTGATGTGGATGGATAAGGCTGGAAATGTGATTACCTATTCGCAGAGTACGATCTTGAAAACACTAGCTTGTTCCATCAATGAACCGGCTTTGCAACGTTTAGAAGACCATCACGACCTGGTGGCAAAATCAATAGATCAAATTAATGCACAAGAGGTAAAAGTAGGCGGTACGTTAGGGAAGCGTTTCAGTACAAAATATCGGATTTATACTATGCTCGAAGCGTTTTGTAAAGAACCGAAAAACGGGTTGTTCGTTACAGACGAACTGAAATTGGCGATGGACGATATTTATAATTATCCGCTGCAGGATAATGCAAGAATTTTATTGACCCGACAACTGAAAAAAGGAACATCCGCCATGGAAATGGTTGATTTGATAATAGAGTTACGCAATGAAGAAGAACTCTCTATCAAAAAAAATGACGAAGACATCCGTGATAAAGAACCTCAAATTATTTGTTCTATGGGGTTGCGCAATATTTAAATGGTGAGAAATATGAGAAGACACACTTTCGATGAGTACATCCGTCAAGCGAATTTTATCAATTTTTTCAATGAACTGGGTTGGAATCATGTGAGTAAGGGGGATAAAATAAATCCGGTCAAAGTGGAGGAAACTGATTACGAAATTATTCCTGTGGCTGACAAGCAGGGATTTAAAGTACTTACCTGCCAAGTGAGCGAACTTCCTCAACATACGACAAGAAAAAAGATTGATCTTCAACTTCGAAAATATTTTCATTATTACATATTAATTTTTGTTTCAGAAGAGGTAGAGCATCAACTATGGATGGTTCCGGTCAAGACGGTTGAGAAAAGAGATATCGTTGTAGTAGAGTATCAGGGAGTAGATAAAGCGGATTTTCTTTTTAGTAAAATACCCGATTTTAGCTTCGATCTTGAAGAGGATACCAATATTATCGATGTTACTTTAAAAGTACATCACGCCTTTGAAGTGAATTCTGAACGGGTAACCAAAGACTTTTATGCCGGTTTCCGGAAACAACATAATTCATTCGTGAAATTTATCGAGGGCATTCATGGTGAGGATGATCGTCAATGGTATGCATCTGTAATGCTCAACCGGCTCATGTTCTGTTATTTTATCCAGAAAAAGGGTTTCTTGAATTTCGACTATGATTATTTGCGTAATAAACTGAAATGGACACAGGAACAACGTGGTGAAAATCTGTTCTTTGGAACATTCTACAAAGGGTTTCTATCCCAACTGTTTCATGGAGGACTGAATGAACCAAAACACGGCGATGACTTTGAGAAAATATATGGCAGAATACCCTATCTGAACGGCGGATTGTTTGATCGTCATCAGTTAGAAGAGCAATATGAAGGGATTGATATTCCAGATGCTGCATTTGAAAATTTATTCGATTTCTTCGATCGTTGGCGATGGCATTTGGATACACGTATTACCGCTACCGGAAAAGATATCAATCCCGATGTGCTGGGTTATATTTTTGAGCAATATATCAATGATCGTGCGCAGATGGGCGCTTACTATACCAAAGAAGATATTACGGAATATATTGGTAAAAATTGTATACTTCCATTCTTGATGGATGAGGTGGCCAAATCTCCATCGAAAAAACATTTCACGCCGGGAGGCTACGTGTGGGAGAGGTTGCGAAATTCTGGAGACACCTATATCTATGATGCCGTAAAAAAGGGAATGGAAATAAAAGAATTACCCGAGGAGATAGCCATTGGAATAGATACTACAAAACCTGATTTACTCGAAAGACGTGCAGCGTGGAATAAACCCACTCCGGGAATTTATGCATTGCCAACTGAAATATGGAGGGAGACTATTGAGCGGAGGGAGCATTATACCGAAATCCTCGAAAAGATACGGAAAGGCGAAATTGGGGATATCAACGATTTCATTACATATAATCTGGATATCCGTCGTTTCGTAGAAGATCTGCTTTTACATACAGACGATCATCTTTTTATTCTTCATTTCTACAAAGCATTGCAGAATATCACCATACTTGATCCTACTTGTGGTTCAGGTGCTTTTCTGTTTGCCGCGCTTAATATTCTGGAACCACTTTATGAAACCTGCATTATCAGGATGCAGCAATTTAACGCCAAGAATAAAGCACTTTTTAAGGAACAATTAGAAGAAATTGAAAAAAAATACCGGAGCAATATCCAATACTTCATTTATAAGAGCATCATTCTACGTAATCTGTATGGAGTGGACATTATGCATGAAGCGACGGAAATAGCCCGACTGCGCCTCTTCTTGAAAATGGTGGCGGTGGTGGATGTCGATCGTCGCGCCGATAATCTCGGACTCGACCCGCTACCTGATATCGACTTTAATATTCGTTGTGGAAATACTTTGGTAGGCTATGCTACCCAGCAGGAACTTGATAAGGACTTGACATATGGCGATATGTTCGCGAATATGGAATTCAAGGAGAAGGTAGAGCAAGAGATGCAAAAAGTAGCCATGGCTTACAAACGTTTTAAAGAGATCCAGTTTACGCAACATGAAGATATGACTACTTTTAAAAAAGCGAAAACTGAACTTAACGCCCGACTGAATGCGTTGAACGAGATGTTAAATAAAAGGCTATACACAGCGACAGTGCCATCAATAAAATATGAAGAATGGATAAAAACACATCAACCTTTTCATTGGTTGGCTGAATTTTACGAGATTATGCGGCAGAACAGAGGTTTTGATGTGATTATTGGGAATCCACCGTACCTTGAAGTAAGACAAATAGATTATAGAGTTGACAGAATAAAAACTATAGAAAGTGGAGCTGTACATGCATTCTGTATTGAAAGAAGCGTGGCGCTTTTAAATAAATTTGGGAATATTAGTATGATTGTTCCTTTGGCATTAGTATGTACTCAAAGAATGGTAGTTGTTCAGAAAATAATCGAAGACAATCGAACTTCTTGGTATGCAAACTTTGCTTGGAGACCGGCAAAATTATTTGATGCTGTAAATAGAGCATTGACGATATTCATTGCCAATTCAACGGTTAAGGGAAATCATTATACTTCAAAGTATATTAAATGGATTTCAGATTGTCGTGATATCCTTTTTCCTACGATTCATTATTGTCAATATGACATAAGTAGAAATTCATTTTGGATGCCAAAGTTAGATTCAAAACTTGAAATTAATATTCTTGATAAAGTTTTATCTCAAAATGAGAATCTATCATTTTACGTTTCTCAAACAAGCAGCAACGTATATTATCGTACTACCGGAGGATTGTATTGGAAAGTATTTACCAATTATGCGCCAAAATTTTCTTTAAACGGTATTGAGGGGAAATCTAGTAGGGAAACAAAATTTTCAGTTATATCAAATCTTAATATATCATTTGTAGCACTATTCAGTAGTAATCTTTTTTGGTGGTGGTATACAATTACTTCAAATTTAAGAGATCTAAATCCATCAGACTTAATGGGTTTTAAGTTTGATAATCATGCAATTAAAGATATAGCATTGTTAGAACTAGGGAAAAAATATTTAAATGACCTAAAAAAAAATAGTACAATGCTACAGCGTATCCAAAAAGGAAAAGGTGCAACAGAAACTCAATCATTTAAAATTAGTTTATCCAAGCCAATCATTGACGAAATCGACAAAGTATTAGCGAAACATTATGGTTTTACGGAAGAGGAGTTGGACTTTATTATTAATTATGACATTAAATATCGCATGGGAAGTGAGTTGAATGAGGAGGAGTGAAGATGGAAAATTATTACCGAGAGTTAAAACCGTTCATAAACAAACTTTCATATTTTAATGTGTTTGACAATCTTTTTGTAATCAGACAGTATATGATTGCATTTGGTGATAATAAACCCTACAAAAGATTATTCGGTATTGAAAAGAGTGACAGTAATATTATTATGCCAAATTATAGTGATTTTTTGATTGCGGTTTCTATTATCTATTCATCGGAATTACCTCAATGCAAAAACACTTTAAGGGATCACAATAATCGAGGGGTGCTGGTGAAATTCCTAGAGAATTTCTCTCGTAAAGTAGATGTGGAATCAATGAACATGGGAGCTTTTTTATGGCTAAAATCTTATGTGTTTAATCAAGAGAAGCAATTTCAGCGTAATCCTATAGAACAAGTGTTTCGTTATTACTCTATTTTCAGTTTTCCGGGGGTGATAGAAAGGATTGAAGAGAAAATAAGAATGCCTTTCAAAACTTTTATTTATTGTGCTTTCTGGATATATACGCAGTTTAAAGAAGGGTTTTATGTTAAGGTTAATAGATTGACACATTTGGGAATAGAATATGAAAAAACTCCCTTCTCTGAAGAAAACCTATTGACAACATTAGACACTTTAAGTATTGATTTTGCATTACTGAAAAAGATAACAAAAGACGAAATGGATTACAGTCGAGAGTTTATATTTAATAATCCTGATTACCCACACATAAAATATCCATTATTTAATTATGACAATATATGTTTCTGTGTCAATCCAAGGTATCTTATTGATAAGTTCACCGAAAATGTTTACAACCTTGCTGAAATCTTTAAAGGAGACAATATTGCATACGGGCAATCATTTGAGAATTACGTAGGAAAAATTTTAATCGAAACCATAAAGTATCATAGTATAGAAAACGTAAGCGTAATACCAGAACAGATTTATAATAAAGGTCAAAACAGAACTTCCGATTGGATAGTTCAAGATGAAGAGAACATTGTCTTAATTGAATGTAAGGCAAAGAAATTTACTACACTATCAAAGGTTGAAACTGATATAAATAAGTCGTTTATTGATGATATTGTTGAAAACCAATTGTTCTCGAAAGAAAGTAAGAGGAAATACATCGATAGTTGTGAAAACGCTCTTACGAAAGATATAATAATTATAGGAATGGGTATAGGTAAAATGTATAAAGTTTGTAACGATTATTTGAATAATGAGATCGATACGCTTCCTTTTAATTCACCTCAAATAATTAGGCCGATTTTGGTGACACTAGAGGAATGGTTCACTGGAATACCGGATGTCAGAGAGGCAATAACTATAGTTGCAAAAGGATATTTAAGGTATAAATCAATTAGTTGTGATTTAATTGATAAATTTCCTTTTCAAATAATGTCGGTTAGTAATTTGACTATCGACTTTCAAATGATGGTAACGGATGGTATTACTCAATATTATCATTGTGTTTCAAATAATGAGTTAATGAATAAAAGAATGGGAGCTAATTTTGATGTTGTTTCTGATTTGTTTGAGAAGGAATTTTTTGATTCCTTAAAGGTGGAATAAATTGTTTCTGAAAAAGGACATAACAGAAGAGTTTATCGGCGCAAAGAGCCAAGTGGTTAAAAATAAGTATTTTGTATTTTATTCTCTTTGCGTTGTCTTTTCATTTTCTTTGCAAAAAATATTACAATTATGACTAAACTTGAAACCCTTTACAATTCCATTCGAGGTTTGAAAGAATTAGGCTTGCCGCTGAATGAAGAAACGCTGCGAGCGGTAGATGAGATGGAAGAAGAACTGATTAGAAACGAGATTATACCTCGGCTCTCAGAAAGTATTGAGCCGATTATTACCAAAATAGAACGACCGATCGTTTTGGTGGTAGATTATATTCCTGATGAACAGCTATCGGTACGACTCACCCGTAAAAAAGTAATTACCGACGAGCAGGATACCAAGAAGTATGAGTTAATAAGTAAATCGAAAGAGTCAAAAACCGGAAAGAGTATTACTTCGGCACCCAAAAGCAAGAAGACTAAATTAGCGGTAACATTTCGTGATGGTACAAAAATACAACATCACTATGCTTATGAGACCCTTTTGGCCGTAATTGAGAAAATTGGGCCAGAGCGCATCGCATCGCTTAATATAAAATGGCTTGGGCTACCACTGGTTTCCAAACAAAAAGACGACTTTTATAATCAACACGAGATATCCGGTGGATGGCTGGTAGTAACTCATTCCGCAACAATTACCAAACGACAACAGTTGGAGAAAATATCCAAACAATTAAATCTTGGGTTAAAGATTGATATTATCGAATGAAAAACTATTTTACTAAGTTATTATTTAGTTGATAATATTGGATTATATAAATAAAATATCAACTTTTTAGTTGTACATGTAAACATTATACCATATCTTTGCGTTATCATAATGACAACCAAACAAGACGTTGAGAAGTTCTTGGAAGAGATCAGGGCCAAAGAAGCTTGCGGTGTGATAACTTTTATGTTCCTGAACCAACGGGAAAAGAATGCACAGGCATTGCTCGATTTGGACATCCCTCCTGATAAACGGAAGGAAGTAATTTTGCAATTGAAGGCTGAAGATTTCTACAGGATAGAAGAAGGAGTCTATCAGGAGCAATACGAAATGGTGGCTTTCGGTAAAATTGTAAAAGGTATTGAAGTGTATATAAAAATCTCTGTCACCAAAAGAAACGTAATATGTATCTCATTTCATAAAGCGGAGTTTCCCATCATTTATCCTTTTAAGATTAAAATTGAATAACAATGTTAAGTCCGTTTACAGAGAAAGAAATGATTGTTCGTAAGGAATGGCGTGATATGACATTCCGGAAAGAAACGTTCAAGGTATGTTTTCATACGTGGAAGTGTGAAGATACGGGGGAAGAGTTCGAAGATGAACATTTTGCACAATTGAATTACAACCAGATTATCAATCAGTATAGGGAAAAATATCATATTCCCTATCCCGATGAGATAAAATCCATTCGGGAAAAATATGATTTATCGGCAATAAAAATGTCACATGTTTTGGGATTCGGGGACAACACATACCGGCAATATGAAGCGGGAGAGGTACCTACTCAAGCCAATGCCCGATTGATTCAAATGGCTGCCGATCCGAGTAAATTTCTCGATATGATTGATCTTTCTTTCGTATTGGAAGGTAGTGCACTGGAAAAAGCAAGACACAATGCAGAAAAATTGATTGATAAGGTTGATAAGGAAGAAATAGTAGTCAGAAATTATCTTTTTGAGGGTAAACGGCGAGGTAGGTTCACCGGATTTGGAAAGCCGAATTTTGAGAAATTTGTTGAAATGATTATCTTTTTCTGCATCAATCAGCGACCGTGGAAAACGAAGTTGAACAAGTTGTTGTTTTATGCGGATTTTACCTTTTTCAAAGAATATGGTATCTCCATGAGCGGATCGGAGTATTACGCGATTGATATGGGTCCCGTTCCGGATAATTTTAATAGTATTTTTGAACATCTGGCAAAAACTGAACTGTTGAAAGTGTACAACAAAGCATTTTCTAATGGGGGAGAGGGGCAAAAGTATTTTCCTGTAAGAGAGTTCAATGATAAATTATTTGAAGAGGCAGAGCTGGAAATACTGCAAAGTATCAATAACAAATTCAAAGATTTCTCTACCCAGGAAATGATTGATTTAAGCCACGAAGAGATCGGTTGGCAGCAGAATTCCGACAATCCGCATCAACCGATTGATTATTTGTATGCATTTGAGTTAAAGAATTAGTATTCAAATGGATTTGCCCTTTCTTGGAAATAAAGATTTGCTGAAATTACCAAAAACAGCCTTTTTGAGCAGCAGAGAAATTTCTCCGGCAGCCATACTGAAATGTTATGACTGGGCTACAGAGGAACGGGATAAAGGTACGTGCGTGATCAGCGGTTTCCATTCTCCATTAGAGAAAGATGTCTTAAATTTTTTACTTAAAGGAAAGCAACCCTTCATATTGGTAATAGGAAGGGCGCTTTACAAACAAATCCCAGATCTTTTACAAAGCCCTTTGAAAGAGAATAGACTTCTACTTATTTCACCTGTTTCGCAGACCATAATGCGTCAATCCCGACAAAGTTGTTTTACTCGAAATAATTTTATCGTTGATATCGCAGATAAAGTTGTCTTCGGAGCTTTAGATGAAAAAGGTAGTCTCTATCGCTTATATCTAGAAGCCAAGGCAAAAGGGAAATCCGTAGAAATAATTAGTTGAAACGGGAATAATCAAGGCGACCATTAACCTGCTTAATTCTCATAAGACAGCAACCGTCTGTCGCCTTCCAGCTTACGCAGGTGGGTGATGTCCTGTGTCACTTCCATTACGCCGAGGTACTCTCCCTCTTTTCCACGTACGGCATAATATTCTATCACAACAAACCGCTCCTTTTGGAATCCCGAGATCCAGAACATGGCCTTGCTCTCTTTTCCGCTCTTGAAATCTTTCAGAATCTGCTCCACCACGTGCACGCTTCCGGGTGGATGGCACATCCGCACATCGCGGCCGATGATGGAACGGTTTCGCTCGAACACCCTGTTGGGGCTGTGCGAGAAGAACCGCACTTTGTCGTGTTTGTCCACGAAGGTGATGTCGAAAGGAAGATGCAGGAAGAGTGCCTCCAGCTCCTCGGTATTGAAAGCGCCGGAAGAAAGCCTGATACCCCCCGACTCGGCATATTCCAGCTTTTCCACTTTCGCTCTCTGTGGATGCCATTCCTCTTCCGGATCATACAGACAATACCCGAACTCGGGCGTCTCCATATAGACTCTGTACCACTCTTCCTCCGAAAGGGTATCCATGGCCATGGGAAAAAGGATCTCCTCCTCCTTCATGATCATGCCGGCGATCATCTCCACGGCATGATCCAGTGCGGGCAACCCCGTTGCACGGAATGTGTCGGCCGATGAAACCGGTGAGGTAAGTACCTCGTGTGCCTTATTTAGCAACTCCCGTGTCTCGTCGTGTTTGCCCCACATCACCTTGGGAGGGCCTGTGATCAGGTGTTTCTCCAGGAAGGGAAAAAGCAGGTACTCCTTGCGCCTGTAATGCTTGTCGACGTCGGAGAAATTGTTGAAGAGGGTACGTAGCTGCATCAGGTAGCCTGGCAACTGGGCATCTTGGATGTCGTCGAGCTTCTTTTTAACCTCCTTGTAGGCCTCAATCTCCTTTTCCAGGGCACGGTTCTCCTGCCGGAAAGTGTCTACCGGGTGGCCTGAAGGGATATCCTTGGCCCCCTGCAGGTCGATGCTCCCGTCGAGTACTGCCGTGTGCAGGTCGCAGAAATCAAGAATCTCCTTTTCGGAGAGGGTGTTGCTGTTGATCAGCTCCTGCTCCACTTCCACCACCTCGTTGTAAGGGATATTTTTCAGTGCGCTGATCAGATGGCGGCGCAGCAGTGCCGGGTTTCCACCGTTATGCAGTTCAAGAAGGAGATGTTTTAGTTGCTCCTTACGCTGTGTTGCGTTGTTTATAAATTCACTCATAGTTGTTCTTTTCAGGCGTTTACACTTTGTTGTTGTTTTTGTCCGCCCATCAGTATCCTCATATCCTCATCCACCGTGGTGATACCTGAGATGCCGAAATTGTTTACCAGCACGTTCACCACATTGGGAGAGAGAAATGCCGGCAGGGTGGGGCCGAGGTGAATATTTTTTACCCCCAGGGAGAGCAGCGCCAGCAATACAATCACCGCCTTCTGTTCGTACCAGGCTATGTTGTAGGCAATGGGCAGGTCGTTCAGGTCATCCAGGCCGAAAGCCTCTTTCAATGCCAGCGCAATCTTTACCAGCGAGTAGCTGTCGTTGCACTGCCCCGCATCCAGTACGCGGGGAATTCCGTTAATGTCGCCCAGCGGCAGTTTGTTGTAACGGTACTTGGCGCAGCCGGCAGTGAGGATCACCGTATCCTTGGGCATATTTTCCGCAAACTCGGTATAGTAGTTGCGCCCTTTCATCCGGCCGTCGCATCCTCCCATGACGAAGAACTTGCGGATGGCCCCCGTCTTCACTGCCTCCACCACCTTGTCGGCGAGTGCGATTACCTGGTTGTGTGCAAAACCTCCTGTGATCTCTCCGGTTTCAATCTCTTCCGGGGCGGCACATCGTTTGGCGTGTTCAATCAGCACCGAGAAATCCTTGGGTTTCCCATCCGTCCTGTTGCCGATATGTTTGAAGCCTTCAAATCCCGAGGCTCCCGTGGTATACACCCTGTCGGTGTAGGTCGATGATTTTTTTGGCGGCACGATGCAGTTGGTGGTGAACAGGATCACGCCGTTGAAATGTTCAAAGTCCTCGGTCTGGTGCCACCACGAGCTGCCGTAGTTACCCACGAAGTGGCTGTATTTCTTGAAAGCGGGATAATAGTTTGTCGGGAGCATCTCGCTGTGGGTATACACATCCACGCCGGTACCTTCGGTTTGTTTCAACAGTTCTTCCATGTCCTTCAAGTCGTGTCCGCTGATGAGGATACCCGGGTTGTTGCGTACGCCCAGGTTCACCTTCGTGATCTCCGGATGTCCGTAGCTCGAGGTGTTGGCCTTGTCGAGCAGCGCCATCACCTCGACCCCCTGTCTGCCTGTCTCCAGCACGAGTGCCGTCAGTGTATCCACGGAAAGGGTATCGTTGGTGACGGCCACCAGTGCCTTTTGCATAAATGCATAGATGCTCTCCTGTTCATATTGCAGGTTGAACGCATGTTCCGCATAGGCAGCCATTCCCTTTAGTCCGTAGGTGACCAGTTCACGCAGCGAACGGACATCTTCGTCCCTACTGGCCAGCACACCCACCTGGAGTGCTTTTTCTGCCATTTCATCCTCGGTGTCACCGCTCCAGAAAGCTCCCTCGTAGGTGATTCCTTCCACGCTTCCTCCAGCGGAGATCAGACGCTCTTTGGCAGCGTTCCGCATCTCGTATGCCATCAGGATGCGGGTAATGAACCTGTTCTTGTCGAAATTGGCATTGGTGATCGTCATGAACAGGCTGTCTGTAATAAACCGGTTGATCTGGGGAATCTCTATCCCAAGTGCTCTCAGGCGTACCGTGTAGTGGGATATCCCTTTACAGAGAAACAGCAACAGGTCCTGCATGTTGGCCACGTCGGCCGTTTTCCCACAGACACCCTTTACCGTGCAGCCCTCGTTTCTACTGGTTTCCTGACACTGATAACAAAACATTTTTTCCATATATGATTTTATTTTTGTGGTGATTTCCGATAACCGCCGCAAAATTAACGTTTCACTGTCGCGATTTTTGTAACCTGAGTTACACTCCAGTGCGTTTAACAGATTTTAATTATTATATTTTTTTATTTATTCTATCTTTGTAAACAAACAAAACAATGGCTGCATACGATTTATCCTCCTGCCCGCTTTTCTTTCATCTCTCACCCGGGGAGACGAATGATATTCTTTCACGCGCTGTGGAAGAAGAACGCAGGGTGGAAAAAGGTCATTATGTGGTGAGGCAGGGCGATCCGGTACAGAATCTTTTTCTGCTGGTGGAGGGACTGGTCCGCACCGAGATGGTGACCAAGGAAGGCAATGTGCTGGAGATAGAATTCATCGAGTCTGTGCGGCCACTCGCGCCTGCCTTTCTGGTGGCTGCGGAGAGCCGTTATCCCGTAGATGTGATCACCATGGAAGAGACCGTTTTCTACGTGATCCCCAAATCATCGTGGTTGAAGGAGATGATGCGGAATGAAACGCTGATGACCAACTTTATGCGGGTCAGCTCCAATATGGCCGTCTTCCTTTCCAAGAAGGTACAGATGATGTCGATCAAAAGCCTGAGAGGCAAGTTGTCGCTCTATATCCTTGAAAATACCGATCTCCGGGATCCCTCGTTCATATTAAGGAGAACACAGTCGCAGCTGGCCGAGTATTTCGGAGTGCAGCGCCCTTCGCTGGCACGTACATTGGGTGAACTGATCCGTGAAGGAGCCATCCGGTTATATAAAAGAGAGCTTACCGTGCTCGACCGGCGAAAACTTGAGGAGATGGTATGAGGGATTAACCGAATTAAAATCCTATATTTGCCAAAGGAAAGAAAAAAGTTACATTCATAAATTATTTCTAAGTCATGAGTAATCAATTATCAAGAAGGAAATTTATCAAAACGGCCGCCGTGGGTGCGGTTGGAGTGGCCATTTTCCCGCAGTTCCTTGCTTCGTGCAAACAAAACAAGGCTGCCGGAAGCGGCGAGGAGGTCATCCGTCTCGGTTTTATTGGCCTTGGCCGACAGTCCATGTACCTGTTGAACGGTTACCTCGGCATCGAGGGCGTGCAGGTCGTGGCCGGGAGTGATGTGTACGGCGTGAAGAGAGAGCGTTTTCTCAAACGCGTGAATGAACATTACGCAGCACAGGAGCAGCCGCCTGTGGTGGAGGTATATGAAAATTACAAGGATTTGATTGCCCGGGAAGACATCGATGCGGTGGTGATTGCCACGCCAGACCACTGGCATGCATTCATCGCCATGGATGCAGCAGCTGCGAAGAAGAACATCTACCTGGAGAAACCGCTTACCTTCACCATTCAGGAGGGACAGATGCTGGTGAAGGCTGTACGCGACAACGGAGTGATCCTTGCCGTGGGCAGTCAGCAGCGTTCCGATGCCAACTTCCAGCACGCCGTGAAAATGGTGCAGGAAGGCAAAATTGGAAAAGTGGAACGGATCAATGCGTATGTAGGCGGACCTCCCACACCGTATGACCTGCCCGAGGAGCCGGTGCCTGCCGATTTGAACTGGCCGTTGTGGCTGGGCCCGTCGGAGTTCGTGCATTACAATTCACAGCTCGACCCTCCTATCTCGCTCGATCCGGAAAAGAACGAAGAGTTCTGGGGAGCGTGGCGCTGGTATAAGGAGCTGGGTGGCGGATTTACCACCGACTGGGGCGCACACATGTTCGACATTGCCCAGTGGGGGCTTGGCATGGATGGCAGTGGTCCGGTAGAGATCATTCCCGCCGGCTACGAAGACACCAAATATCTCACCTTCAAATATGCCGATGGTGCAGTGATGACCGAGGAGCCGTTCAATGAAAAACAAACCAAGGGTGTGAAGTTCTGGGGCGACAAAGGCTGGATTGAGGTATCGCGGGAACATTTTCTGGCTTCCGACGACAGCCTGTTGCCACCGGTAGTTGAAAAGGCCGAAGGGGCTTATGAAACCAAGATTCCCCATCTGGAGAACTTCATCAATTCATTGAAGAGCAAGACCGATCCGGTGGTTCCCGTGGAGATCGGACACCGTTCCTGCACCGTGTGTACGTTGGGAAATATTGCCTACGACCTGGGCCGTCCCATCAAGTGGGATCCTGCCACCGAGACTTTTGTGGATGACGCCGAAGCCAGTGCGCACCGGCTGTTCAGCAAAACCTACAGTGAAGGATATACACTTTAATGAATATCCGTTACTGAATCAAAAAAAGCTGCCTGCAGGCAGCTTTTTTTGATTCCTATTGTTTTTCCGGCTTGAGCAGGATGCCCAGCTCGTCGAGCTGCTCCTGTTCCACCCGCGAAGGCGCGTCGATCATCACATCGCGCCCGGCGTTGTTCTTGGGGAAGGCGATGCAGTCGCGGATGCTGTCGAGACCCGCGAAGATGGAGACAAAGCGGTCCAGACCGAAGGCGATTCCACCATGAGGAGGCGCACCATATCTGAAGGCATTCATCAGAAAACCGAACTGCTCCTGTGCCCGTTCCGGTGTGAAGCCCAGCACCGAGAACATCTTCTGCTGCAGCTCGCTGTTGTGAATACGGATGGAGCCGCCGCCAATCTCCACGCCATTGATCACCAGGTCGTAGGCATTGGCCCGCACTGCCCCGGGATCGGTATCCAGCAGGGGGATGTCTTCCGGCTTGGGAGAGGTGAAGGGATGGTGTTTCGCGAAGAAGCGGTTCAGCTCCTCGTCTTTCTCCAGCAGGGGGAAGTCGACCACCCAGAGGCATTTGTAGTTGTTCTTGTCCCTCAGTCCGAGGCGTGATCCCATCTCAAGGCGCAGTTCGCACAGTTGCTTCTGTGTTTTCTCCGTGTCGCCTGCCAGCATCAGGATCAGGTCGCCCGGCTTGGCATGGCAGCGCTCGGCCCACAGCTTGAGGTCGGCTTCATTGTAGAACTTGTCGACCGACGACTTCAGCGACCCGTCTTCGTTGTAACGCACATAAATAAGTCCTTTGGCACCAATTTGGGGACGTTTTACAAAGTCGGTCAACTCATCCAGCTGCTTGCGGGTATATGTGGCACATCCTTCCGCGCAGATGGCACCAACATAGGCTGCCGAGTCGAAGACTACGAAATCGCGCCCCTCGGTCAGGTCCTTCAGTTCGGTGAACTTCATCTCAAAGCGGATATCCGGCTTGTCCGAGCCATACTGCTGCATGGCATCGGCATAACTTATACAGGGGAAATCGGGGATTTCCATCCCCTTAATTGTTTTGAAGAGATGTTTGGTGAGTCCTTCAAAAGTGTTCAGCACATCCTCCTGTTGCACGAACGACATCTCGCAGTCGATCTGGGTGAACTCAGGCTGACGGTCCGCCCGCAGGTCTTCGTCGCGGAAGCATTTCACAATCTGGAAGTACCGGTCGAAGCCCGACACCATCAGCAGCTGCTTGAAGAGCTGCGGCGATTGGGGAAGGGCATAAAACTCACCCTGGTTCATGCGGGAGGGCACAATGAAGTCGCGTGCTCCCTCGGGAGTGGAGCCAATCAGCACCGGTGTTTCCACCTCCAGAAAAGCCCGTTCGTCGAGGTAGCGCCGTGTCTCAAAAGCCATCCTGTGTCGCAGCTCCAGGTTCTGGCGCACCACACTGCGGCGCAGGTCCAGATAGCGGTATTTCATTCGCAGCTCGTCGCCGCCGTCGGTCTCCGTCTCAATGGTGAAAGGCGGTGTCAGTGATGCATTGAGCACTGTCAGTTCCGAGACAATGATCTCTATCTCGCCGGTGGGAATATGGTTGTTCTTGCTGGAGCGTTCCTTTACGATGCCGGTAACCTGTATCACCCACTCGCGCCCCAGCTTGTTGGCCTGTTCACACAGGTCGTGATTTACCTCCTGGTTAAAAGAGAGCTGTGTAATTCCATACCGGTCTCTCAGGTCGATAAACGTCATTCCTCCCATCTTGCGGATTTTGGAAACCCAACCCGCCAGTGTCACTTCCCTGTTAGCATCGGCCAACCTGAGTTCGCCGCACGTACTGTTTCTGAACATATCTATAACCGTTATTTAGCGTTGCTTTTGCGGTGCAAATGTACACAATTATCGCGTGAAATGCTTCAAATCTTCGCCACTTTATCGGCCACCTGCTCAAACTCTTTCAGGTGTGTGGCCATCAGTATGGCGATGTCGGGATGTTGTGCCTGAATGTTTTGGAAGATGGCGATGGCATTTTCCATGCTGATGCCCGCCGTGGGTTCATCCACCACCAGCAGCTGCGGCTTCTTGAGGAGTGCCTGTGCCAGCAACAGTTTCTTCCGCTGCCCCCCGCTCAGTGTCTCGCCGTTCTCACCCAGCCAGCTCCCCAGCCCCTCCGGCAGGGAAGCACGCCACGAAGCCAGGTCCACCGTCTCCAGCACCCTGTCAATCTCCTCGTCGGCATACCCTTCGAAGTTCTCACGCAAGGTCCCGGTCAGCAGATACGCTTTCTGGGTCACGTAGATGGCTTCCGGTATCGGAAGGTGGCGCAATTCATCTGTTCCGTTCCAGATTAGTGTTCCCGCCTTCCGGTACTCCGGATAGAAGAGGCTGTTCAGCAGGGTGGTCTTGCCCTTGCCCGTCTCTCCGTAGAGGGCCACCCATTCGCCCCTGTCAATCTCCAGTGACAGCGGCCCCACCCGTACCGGAGTGCCGGGTACCACTGCTTCAATATTTGTCATGCGTAGCTGCTCCAGCGGTGCGGAGACAGATACTTCCTCCGCCGGTGCGGCTCCTTCATCGATAATCGATTTTATATCCCGTATCTGATCTTCCACCGCACTCTTTTCCGATTTCCCCGAGAAAAGCATCTCGGCCAGCTCGGCCTGGGCCATGATGCCAAAGAAGATGCCAATGGCAAGGGATGCATCCAGCCGCTGTTGGCCCGAATGCCAGAGGAGGAAGGCGGCGATATAACTGAAGCCGAGGCCGGCAATCAGCTGCAGATAGAAAGAGTTGAACTGGATTTTGTTTTCCAGTCGTTCCAGCTGCTGCCGCATCTGCTCATGGCGTGCAATCG
>DFYK01000018.1 GCA_002383605.1 Proteiniphilum sp. UBA4084
CAGTACATGGTCAACGGTAAACCCGTTTTGCTGAAAGGAGTGAATCTCCATGAATTTAATCAAACAACAGGACAGGTTATCACTGAAGCCGACGTGACACGCGATATGGAACGGATGAAACAGCTCAATGTGAATGCCATCCGTCTGAGTCACTATCCGCAGCCCTCATTTTTGTATGATCTGGCAGATCAATATGGCTTTTACATTGTGGATGAAGCCAATATTGAATCACATGGCATGGGTTATGATCGTGCCAAAGGAAAAAGTCTGGCCAATAACCTCGATTGGACGGAGGCTCACTTGTTCCGTACGCGTAATATGTTTGAAAGAGACAAAAATCATCCGTCTGTAGTGATATGGTCGTTGGGCAACGAAGCTGGAAACGGTTACAATTTCTATCAGACCTACCTTTTTATTCGCAGTCGCGATAAGAATCGACCCATCCAATACGAGCAGGCAGGTCACGAATGGAATACCGACATTGTATGCCCGATGTACGCCAAGCCACAGCACATTGAACATTATGCAAATAACTTCTCCGACAGACCACTCATTCTCTGTGAGTATGCACATGCCATGGGGAACAGCATCGGTAATTTAAAAGACTACTGGGACATCATTGAAAAATACCCCAACCTGCAGGGCGGTTTCATCTGGGACTGGGTGGACCAGGGACTGGTCAATGAAAATGAAAAGGGGAAATTCTGGGCCTACGGTGGCGACTACGGTCCTCAGGGGACTCCCTCCGACGGTAATTTTTTGATCAACGGTGTCGTCTTCCCCGATAGGAGTTTAAAGCCCCACAGTTATGAAGTAAAGCATGTGTATCAGAATATCGGGTTTGAACCCGTTGATCTTGATAATGGGAAGATACAAATTAAGAACAAATTCTTTTTTACCAACCTCTCAAAATACGATTTTAGCTATACGATCTCTGCTAACGGCAAAGTGGTCAAAACAGAAAAAATTCCATCCATAGATGTAGCTCCTCAGCAATCAAAGATAGTTAATATCGACTTAAAGGGGATTTCGAAACGCGCGGGTGTGGAATATTTCATTACGCTGTCAGCAAAAACCAAAGCAGCCGAAAGCCTGCTCCCTCAAGGATGGGAAATAGCCTCTGAACAGCTCAAGCTGCCTATCGACGCTCCTTCAGAAGCTTTTGATACAGCTAAAACAGGCAAGGTGAGCTACACCGAAGGAAACACCATTGATATCAACGGGAAAGGATTCTCACTGGTCATCGATGCACAGTCAGGAGTGATCACCTCCTATAAATCCAAAGGTAAGGAGTTGTTGTTGAATGGATTTGGACCACGTCCCGCTTTTTGGCGAGGTGCAACCGACAATGACTATGGCTGGCGTATGCCGCGTATTGCCCGTCTTTGGAAGATGGCCTCAGAACAAGTACCTGTGGCTTCCAGCGTCAAAACAAGTCAGCTGGGAGATGCGGTTCAGATTGCGGTTGTTTACCAACTTGACTCTTTACAATCGACATGGAAAACGCTTTATACGGTCATGGGGAATGGCATGATTAAGATCGACAACAATCTGGTAACCAAGGGAGAGAATGTGCCACTTATTCCAAGAGTGGGAATGAAAATGCAGCTGCCTTCGACACTTTCACAAGTGGAATATTTTGGTCGCGGACCCTGGGAGAACTACTCCGATAGAAATGCTTCCACATTTGTTGGTCGCTATAAAACATCGGTTGCTGACATGTATGTGCCATACATTCGTCCTCAGGAGAATGGGCACCGCACCGATGTGCGCTGGCTGGCATTGAGCAGGAAAGACGGAAGCGGACTGATGGTTGTAGCCGACTCGCTGATCGAATTTAATGCTTCAAACAATCCGGTGGAAGATTTTGATGCAGGTCCAAACAAAGACAGGAATCTGCTTCATACCAACGATATTAAACCTCGCGATATGGTTGAGTTGCACATCGACTATCGCATGATGGGCGTTGCCGGTGATGACAGTTGGGGTGCAATGCCTCATGAGCCCTATCTTGTGAGACCCTCTGCTGAAGGACATCGATACAGTTTTACGCTCATTCCTTTTGCTTCAGCCAAAGAGATGGAATCACTGATCAAGCGTTAATGGGATGAATCTGTAAAACTGGATAAACGTCATAACGATTCACCATCAACAAACATGATGATGGTGAATCAATTATTGTACAATAAATAGCTTTAAATAATGAAAAAAATTGTAGCTGCACTTTCTATATTGATGTTGATTTCTATACATGGCTTTTCTCAGTCCTACGAAAAAACTGAACTGGGAATAAGTGCACAGGTTAATTCGATGGATATAGATATTCAGTTCTATGGACCTTCCATTGTACGGGTGGTAAAGTCTCCCATGGGAAACAGCTTTGAGAAAGTGAGCCTTTCCGTTGTTAAAACGCCGGAGAATGCAACTTTTACACTAAAGGAATCGGTAGAAACAGTTCAGTTAAAGAGCAAAAGTATCAATGTGGACCTGAACCTCAATAGCGGCAAAGTGACATTTCACAACTCCAGGGGGCAGGAACTACTCGCAGAAAAAGAAGCTGGTTCTGCATTCACTGTTGGAGATGATGCCGGCGTAAAAACTTACCATGTAAAGCAGTCTTTTCTGCTTGATCGGGATGAGCCCATCTATGGTCTCGGCATTCTACAGAATGGAAAAATGTCACAACGCAACCAGGAAGTAGAGATGGTTCAGAACAATACATGGGATTTTGTAACTTTTTTTCAGTCAGTGAAGGGCTATGGTTTGTTCTGGGACAATTACTCACCCACAACATTTAAAGACCAGCCGGATGAAACATCATTCGGCTCCGAAGTGGGTGATTGCATCGATTACTATTTTATGTATGGTGGTGATGCCGACGGTGTAATAGCTGAGATGCGTGACCTTACCGGACAGGTACCTATGTTCCCGTTATGGAGCTACGGATTCTGGCAGAGTAAGGAACGTTATAAGAGTCAGCATGAAACCGTTGGTGTCGTGAGAAAGTATCGTGAACTGGGAGTTCCCTTAGACGGAATTATTCAGGACTGGCAGTATTGGGGCAATAACTACCTCTGGAACGCGATGGAATTTTTGAACGAAGAGTTTCCAAACCCACAGGCTATGGTAAATGATATACACGAGATGAATGCACATATGATCATTTCCATCTGGTCTTCGTTTGGTCCTGCCACTAAGCAGTACCGACAACTGGATAAAATTGGAGCGCTATACAATTTCAGCACATGGCCTGAGTCAGGTCTTACCAGTTGGCCTCCCAACATGGATTATCCTTCAGGGGTACGCGTGTATGATGCCTTCAACCCTAAAGCAAGGGATATATACTGGAATCATCTCAACAATGGTTTATTTAAGCTGGGCATCGACGGATGGTGGATGGACTCCACAGAACCGGACCATTTAAGTTTCAAGCCGGAGGATATGGATACACCTACCGCCATGGGCTCCTTCAGAAAGGTAAGGAATGCCTATCCTCTGGTAACAGTTGGAGGTGTCTACGATAATCAGCGGGCACTCACCTCCGACAAGAGAGTGTTTATCCTCACACGATCGGGCTTTGCCGGTCAGCAGCGATATGGCGCCAATGTATGGTCGGGTGATGTCTTTTCATCATGGGAGAACTTCCGTAATCAGATACCTGCAGGACTCAACTTCTCCATGTGCGGTATTCCACACTGGAATAGTGATATCGGCGGTTTTTTTGCGGGGGACTATAACAAATCATGGAACGATGGATCGGCTGCACGAAATCCCATGTTTCAGGAGCTCTATGTACGTTGGCTCCAGTTTGGAGCCTTCAATCCAATGATGCGCTCACACGGAACCGATCTCTCAAGAGAAATTTATCATTTTGGTGCAAAGGGAGAACCGGTCTATGATGCCATTGAGCGTACCATTCATCTGCGTTATTCACTTTTGCCCTATATCTACTCAGCTGCGTGGGATGTGACCAATGGACAGTCCAGTTTTATGCGACCTCTTGTGATGGACTTTGCACAAGATGAAAAAGTTTGGGATATAAAGCACCAGTTCATGTTTGGTAAATCTATTCTGGTTGCACCGGTAGTGGAAGCACAGTATACCCCGGAAAAGATAGTGGATGCCAGCGTAGAAGAAGGATGGACACGAACAAATGGTGAAGGTGTAGTGGAGAATGGATCACAAGTAGATTTTACGGTTAAAAAGACCTCTACGGTCTATCTTCCGGCAGGTTCGGGATGGTACGATTTCTGGACCAACGAAACATTTGATGGTGGAAACAAAATCTCAAAGGAAACAAGTATCGATATAATCCCCTTATTCATCAAAGAAGGCTCTATTCTTCCTATCGGACCCAAGGTTCAGTATGCCACCGAGAAAAACTGGGACAATCTGGAATTGAGGATTTATGAAGGTGCTGACGGAGAATTCACACTTTATGAAGATGAAAACGACAACTATAATTACGAAAAAGGGCTTTACTCAACCATCATATTTGTATGGAATGATGCGAGGAAAACCCTCACAATCAAGAGTCGCAATGGTTCGTTCCCGGGTATGCTCGCACAAAGGAAGTTTCATATAGTACGTGTCGGGAAAAACAAGGCGAACGGAATGGAAAAGGTTGAGAAGTTTGACAGGATTGTCAATTACACAGGAAAGAAAATCGTTCTGAAGTTTTAGCGGCCTCACCCATCGATCGCATGCAGGGGTCTTGCTCGATGAAATTGCGTGATAGGTACCATCGAATGAAAACAATTTATAGATGAAAAAGATGAAATTCAATTTAATGATCATGCTGTGGTCAGGAATAATCCTGACTTCGTGTGCGCCAAAGCATGAGCGTATGATGGAAGGGATCTATGAACCTACGTGGGAATCATTGGCCCAGTATGGAGAAGCACCCGAATGGTTCCGGGATGTCAAGTTTGGCATCTGGTCCCATTGGGGGCCACAATGTCAACCCGGACAAGGAGATTGGTACGCCCGGGAAATGTACATGGAGGGGAGTCGTATCAACCGATGGCATGTGGAACATTATGGTCATCCGTCGGAATTTGGGTTCAAGGATGTAATCAATCTCTGGAAGGCCGACAAATGGGATCCCGAAGAATTGATGGAGTTGTACCACCGCGCGGGAGCACGTTACTTCTTCTCCCTGGGCAATCATCACGACAACTTTGACAACTGGAACAGCCGGCATCACAAGTGGAATGCCATGAACATGGGACCTGAAAAAGACATTGTCGGTGGCTGGGAAAAAGTAGCACGTAAATATGGGATGTATTTTGGCGTGAGCATTCATTCGGCACATGCTTGGAGCTGGTATGAGCCCGCCCAGCGCGCCGACAGGGAAGGTCCTTTATCCGGTGTGCCTTACGACGGGAAAATGACAAAAGAAGATGGCCTGGGAAAATGGTGGAATGGCTATGACCCGCAGGAGTTGTATGCGCAAGACCACCCGTTGAGTGAAAAGAGCCATGATAACGGCGCGATTCATGGACAGTGGGCTTGGGGGAATGGGGCTTTTCCTCCCTCGTCAGCATATAGCCAGATTTTTTTTGATCGGACGGTAGATATGATCAACCAGTATCATCCCGACCTGGTTTATTACGATGATACCGCGATGCCTTTGTGGCCCGTGAGTGATGCCGGTTTGCGTACCGTAGCTCACTTTTATAATAAAAGCGTGAGCGAGAACAAAGGCAAAAACGAAGCGGTTGTATTTGCTAAGATTTTGTCCTATGAACAAAAAAACGCATTGGTCTGGGATGTGGAGAAAGGGGTTCCCGACCAGATACAGGAGAAGCCCTGGCAGACTTGTACTTGCCTTGGATCGTGGCATTACAACCAGTCCATATACGACAATGACCAATACAAATCGGCTAAAACAGTCGTCCACATGTTGATTGACATCATCAGCAAAAACGGCAATCTGTTGCTGAGTGTCCCACAGAGAGGGGATGGAACGATAGACGACAAAGAACGGAAGATACTGGAAGATATTGCGGCATGGATAGCGGTAAACAGCGAAGGTGTGTACGGCACACGTCCCTGGAAGATTTTTGGTGAAGGGCCCGTGGCGGAAGCAAGCAATCCACTGCAGGCTCAGGGATTTAACGAGGGGAAACATGCTCCTTATACTTCGGCGGATATCCGTTTTGTGGTGAAGGGCGACAACCTCTTTGCCCATGTACTGGCGCATCCGGAAGAAAACAAGGTGCTTATCCGCTCCCTTTCGGAAGGAAATCCGTTAATGGAGAAAGAGATCAGGTCGGTGTCACTGGTTGGAAGTGATAAAGTGCTTCAATTTAAAAGAAACAGAGAGGGACTCCTGATTGAACTGCCTGAAGAGGAGATGCCAAATGAAATATCCCTGTTGTTGAAAATATCATGACATCCCATACTTTTATTCAAATAACATCGCGATCGCTTCTTATGGTCGTTGCAGCCGGATTGATTGGATCCTGTTCAACATCCGCAAAAAAAGTATCACCAGATCGTGAAAAAATCTCTCTCAGTGACAATTGGGCTTTTTACCGTTACGATATTGCAGAAAAAGCTGACTCATTGATCTATGACATCCGCCCGGAAATAGTACAAGCAGGGGAGTATCTGGTGGCTGATGCCAGACCGACGGAAGCAGTGGAAACAACTGCATCGGCAGCGGTATTGAAGCCATGGATCCTGCCCACCGCAAATCCTTTTATCAAAGATTCCGAAAAGCATCATATCCGTCCGGCAGGTGA
>DFYK01000028.1 GCA_002383605.1 Proteiniphilum sp. UBA4084
ACCTTTGAGTCCCGAAGCAGCGCAGAAGTATGTGATTTATCGATTTACCCACAAAGAGAAAGTAGATATCAACCGGGCAGAAAATATCGTGCTGGTGACACCCGATAATTTTTTCGTACTGCCCTATGAAGGAGGAGACAAAAGGTATACCTATGTGGTGACTGCCCTCGATGCATTTGGCAATGAATCGAAAGAGAAGAAGATAAAGGTGAAACTGTAACGTTTAAAAACACTATCTTTGTACCCTTATTTAGTTGAAAAGGATGAACGAAGACGAACGATTTCGTGATGTGAATGAACCGGCAGAAAACCGGCAGGGGCTTACTTCTGAGGAGGGAATCATCCGACATCCTGAGGAATTTCCGCTGATCGCCAAAACCATGGCAGAGCTGGAGGATGTGCTGGCAGAGGAGTTGATAGGGCTGGGTGCCAACAATGTGGAGATTGGTACCCGGATGGTGTCGTTTACCGGTGACAAGGCACTGATGTATAAAGCCAATCTGCATTGTCGCACGGCGTTGCGGATACTCAAACCCATTTATAACTTCAAGGCAGAGACGGCCAATGAAGTGTATGAAGCCATCAAGGAGCTCAACTGGGATGAATATCTTACGTTGGACACCACCTTTTCAATCGATGCGGTGGTCTATTCCCACATCTTCACCCACTCGAAGTTTGTGGCCTACAAAGTGAAGGATGCCATTGCCGACTGGTTTTCAGAACGATACGACAAACGTCCTTCAGTAAGTCTCACAAACCCCGATGTGGTGCTCAATATCCATGTTTCGCATAACAAGTGTACCCTCTCGCTGGACAGCTCCGGCGAGTCACTCCACAAACGGGGTTATCGGATTGGACAGACCGAGGCACCACTCAGCGAAGTACTGGCGGCAGGGATGATCCTGAAATCGGGCTGGAAGGGAGACACTACTTTTATCGATCCCATGTGTGGTTCGGGTACGATATTAATAGAGGCCGCCATGATTGCCATGGGTATTCCCCCCGGCATTCACCGCCAGCATTTTGCTTTTGAAAAATGGAAGGATTTCGATGAGGAACTCTTCAGCGCCATTTATAACGACGATTCCGGTACACGTGAACTGAAGCACCGGATCATTGGCTCCGATATCTCACCGCAGGCAATCGCCATTGCCGAGAAGAATATCAAAAATGCCGGATTAAAGAAGCAAATTGAGCTGAGCGTAAAGCCTTTTCAGCAATATACCGAAGCTCCGGCTACAGAAGGGGTGCTGATCACCAATCCCCCGTACGGGGAGCGACTTAAAGTGGATGAGCTGGAGGGGCTCTATGCGATGATCGGCGAGCGGCTGAAGCATATTTTTTTAGGTTTCAATGCCTATATCCTGAGTTACAGGAAGGAATCGTTTGATGCTATCGGCCTGAAACACACCCGGCGTTTCTTTCTCTATAATGGAGCACTCGAGTGTGAGATGCGTGAATATGAGATTTTCTCGGGTAAACGCAGAGAGCGCCCGAAAGAGGAAACGGGTCGGGAACAGCGAAAGGACCGTGATTATCAGGCCGACCGTAACTCAAAAGAGGGATACCGTCGTTCAAAGCGCGCAGAAAGAGAAGGGGAGGGTCTGAACGACTTTGGCCGGTCAGCCAGACAAGAGAGGTCGGGAAACAGAGGAGAAAGGTCAGGATACAGCGGAGAGAGGTCAGGAAATAGAGAAGAGTGGTCGGAAAGAAGAGGCGAAAGATCCTTCAATAAAGAGCGATCCCCGCGTGAACGAAACAACGAAAGAGAGAGGAAGTCGGGAGGTTTCAGAACCGACAAGGAGCGTGAACAAAAGGGACGCTCGTTCGATGCCCGAAGCAAGGATCGTGGTGGCTTCTCAAGGGAAGATCACACACCGCGTGAACGGTCGTATGGTCCCGGTAATAAGGGCCGTAGACCTGCTTTTGGAGAAGAGGACAAACCAGGAGACTTCAAAAAAAGAACACCCACCCGGTCAGGAGATACTTCAAATGGAGAACGAAGCAGGAGACCACGTACCCAGGAGGGAAAGGAACCCCGGTTGCGACGCCCCCGAAAGGGAGAATAAATGATTCCTACTTCGCTTGTTGACGTATCGATTACATTAAATCTGAAGATGAAATTTTTTTTATTGCCAGTTTTTTTGCGGCTGCACGGTCGGTCTTACCGCTCCCGGTTTGCGGGATAGTCTCAACGACAAGGATATGGATGGGTTGCTGATAACGGGGCAGAAGCTGTTCTGTTTCTCTTTTCAGGAAAGAAGGATTGTTCATTGGCTCGGTTAGCAGCACAATTGCCTCCCCCAGTTTGGCGTGAGGTACAGCGGTAATCGCGAAGTTTCCCTTTATACAGGCTCGTAAAATTTTTTCCACCTCTTCTGCCTGCACTTTGATACCCCCTGTGTTGATCACGTTGTCCTTTCTTCCCAGGATGCGGAAGGTGCCATCGGAACGGATTTCAGCGATGTCATTGGTAACCACCGTCTCATCGGACATATAGGGCGCGTGGATAATTAGCGTCTGTTCTTCGGACAGTTTCAGGCTGACTCCCGGGAGCGGGGTATAATAGCCGGATGCATCCTCCCCGTTTATCTTTTGCAGGGCAACATGCGATACTGTTTCGGTCATGCCGTACGTGGAGTAAATTGCGTTCGGCAGTTCTTTCAGTGCCTCTTCCAGTTTCGGGTCGATGGCTCCCCCGCCAATGATCACCCTTTTTATTTGTGAGAACCGCTGTTTCTCTTCCGGCGACTGAAGTGCGTTGTACACCTGTAACGGCACCATTGCTGCAAAGTCAAACGTTCCTGTTGCTTCTGCCAACGGATGACCCGAAGGCTCCACCGGAAAGANNCAGAGGAGTGCCTTCTCATTCTCCTTTAGTTGAAAGAAGTCGCAGGTCATCCGGGCGCTTTGTACCATCTGCTCCTTGCGTACGGTGATCTGTTTGGGCTGGCCGGTAGAGCCAGACGTCTTCAGCGTAATGGCTTTCTCAGGTGAGAACCACTCACGCAGGAAAAGGAGAAGTCGTTGATGGAAGGGCGACTGAGCGAAAAAAACCTCATGTCGCACTGCAAGAATTTCCTCCGCGCTGAATATCTTTCCGGCAATGCGTATCTTATTCATCTTCGTCGTGAAATTCTTTCAAACAGGGAAATGCTCCTGCCGGTTCAAACCAAAGCCGGTCGCCCCTGGTTTCCAGAGGAAGTGGAATGTTGTTCATGTAGAGGGAACCGGTTCCGAGTCCCTGCGGAAGCGGATTGTCCAGCGAGGCACACCATTGAGCGATGGAGTTCAGCCCGATGTTCGACTCCAGTGCTGAGGTGACCCACCAGCCTGTTCCCAACTCATTTGCCATCGAAATCCATTCGTTGCAGCCGCTGATTCCCCCGTGCAGGGTGGGTTTCAGGATGATATATTGCGGCCGGATAGTTTTAAGTAGTTTTTTCTTTTCGGCGGGATCATAGATGCCGATCAGTTCTTCATCCAGGGCAATAGGTAATGGGGTGGTTTCGCATAACCGGGCCATCTCCTCCCATTTTCCTGCAGGAATGGGCTGTTCGATGGAATGTATCTCCAGTTCGGCCAGTCGGTGGAGTTTCTCCATTGCCTCACTGCTGCTGAATCCTCCGTTGGCATCCACACGCAGTTCCACCTCCCCAACGGAGTAGTGGCTGCGGATAAATTGCAACAATGCCAGTTCCTTTTCAAAGTCAATCGCCCCGATCTTCAGTTTGATACAACGAAACCCTTTTTTTAGTGCTACATCAATCTGCTGCATCATCACACCATAGTCCCCCATCCAGATCAAGCCGTTGATGGGAATCCCTGTTTCACCCCGACTGAAAGGGGTATCCCAAAGTTGCCATGAACGTTGCTGATAGTGACGCATGGCTGTCTCCATCCCGAAGAGGATGGAGGGATGGTCACGGAGCAATTCGGTGTTGATCCGCTGTTCCTTCTCCATAATCCGGCAGAAGGCCGCCAGCCGGTCGGCATATCCTGCATCAAAGTCCGGGCTGAGATCATGCAGCGGCGCACACTCCCCAATGCCGAAATGCGCAGGATCCTCATCGTCGCGGAATACTACATACCATATCTGGTGGTCTGTGTAGATTCCCCGGGAGGTGCCTGCCGGCTTTTTGAACCGGAGCCTGTAGGGTATGATCTCTACTTTAAACATGAATTTCTATTCAGATTTTTTTGAATTGCTATTGTGCAACCAGATCAACCACTGTTTATGTTTTGCAAATCGTGATCGTTCGCATAAATCTAAAGCGTTGAACGTCCGGTATCACAAAAATTCAACTTTTTGACTTAAGGCAGTTTGGGAAACTTCCTGAAATCCGGTTTTCGTTTTTCCAGGAATGCCTGCTTCCCTTCCTGTGCCTCCTCTGTCAGGTAGTAGAGCATGGTGGCATCGCCGGCCAGCTCCTGAATGCCGGCCTGTCCGTCCAGCTCGGCATTGAGTCCCGCCTTGATCATGCGCAGCGCCAGGGGACTGTGTTGCATCATCGTCTCTGCCCACTCCACTACCTCATCCTCGAGGCGGTCGAAGGGTACCACCTTGTTCACCAGTCCCATCTCCAGCGCCTCCTGTGCATTGTACTGGCGGCAGAGAAACCATATCTCGCGTGCCTTCTTTTGTCCCACGATGCGTGCCAGATAGGAAGAGCCGAAACCGGCGTCAAAGCTGCCCACGCGGGGCCCGGTTTGTCCGAAGATGGCATTTTCAGAGGCGATGGTCAGGTCGCACACCACATGGAGTACATGTCCGCCGCCAATGGCATAGCCATTCACCATGGCAATCACCGGCTTGGGGATGGAGCGGATCTGCTTCTGCACATCCAGCACGTTGAGGCGCGGTACGCCATCCTTGCCGATATATCCTCCCTTACCCTTCACATTCTGGTCGCCCCCCGAGCAGAAGGCCTTGTCACCGGCACCGGTGAGCACCACCACGCTTACTTCCTCCATCTCACGACAGATGCGCAGGGCATCGCTCATCTCCCCCGTGGTGGTGGGCGTAAAGGCGTTGCGGTAACGGGGACGGTTGATGGTGATGCGGGCGATGCCGTTGTGGTAATCGAAGAGAATATCTTCATATTCCTTTATGGTGGTCCATTTTCTTTCACTCATAATCTCTTTTTTTCTTGTTGACGATAATAGGATTTTATTTCCTGGCTGTTCTTCTCTATCGTAGTGAAGACCTCCAGTATAACAGGTGAATCACTTTCGGGGTTCAGCAGGAGAGGCAATTGTTTTTGAAGTTCTTCAGCATTGCTTGCGGAGAGGTAGGTGAAACCCCGCTGCTCTGCCCACCCTTTTGCGGTGGTTGTGTGGGTTGCAGTAATGTAACCGGTGAGCGTTTCCGATTGGTTGAGTCCCGGCAGCGTATCAAAGATTCCACCCCCGCCATTGTTGTTCAGCAGGATGCGCAGGTTTGGCGATAAGTGTCGGTTCCAGAGGCCGTTCATATCGTAAAAGAAACCGAGGTCGCCGGTCAGCAGGAGGGTGAGTCGTTTTGTAGCAGCGGCATAACCCACTGCCGTGGAGAGTGAACCCTCAATGCCGTTGGTACCCCTGTTACAGAAGCGATGAACCGAATCAGAAATGCTGAACAATTGCGACAGGTATACACTCTGGCTGTTGGCCATTTGGAGCGAACTGTTTTCGGGCAGTTTGTCCAGTAGCGCACCCACGGCATACAGGTCGGAGTAATCCGGGTGAGGGATTGTGGCCCGCTCGCAGGCGCTTTTCCATCGTTCCGCAAATGTCACCGCTTTGTGTTCTGTTCCTGTTAAATCGTTGTGGGAAAAGGCTGACAGATCATCGGAAGGAATCTCCGCCAGATAACGCAGGAATGTTTCCGGATCACTTTTTACAATATCGGTCACCTGCTGAAACGTGTCAGTCACCTCTCCCGAGGGAGAGACCTGCCACAGCTCACCCACAGAAGCTTTGCGTATAAATTGCTTCAGTCGTTTTGAAACGACGTGCCCGCCCAGGGTAATCACCAGATCGGGAGTCAGCTTCTGCAGTTCTTTCTCGGAAGCCGTACGGAGTACCACATCGAAAGGGGAATAATCTCCCACGGGAATGTTTGCAAGATGGTCGGCTAGCACGACGGTCTTAAGGTCGGTTGCCAGTCTCTTTAACGCATCAGCCAGTCCGTTTTCAGGAGGTAGCTGTCCGACGATAATCATTCGCCGGGAGAATGAATGGAAACGCTTCCGGTATCCGGCTTCATCCGGCAGGACCGTGAGCGGTTTGGCGCGGTGAATGATCCGGACGGCAGGGAGTGAGGCAGTGCCGAATCCAAACAGCGGCTCAGAAAGCGGGATGTTGATGTGTGCAGGGCCTTTCACCTGGTTGTCGAGGCCGAGAATGGCTTCATTGATCAGCCGGTTGCAATGCCATTCCTCTTCGGGGTTACTTATCTCCGGCAGCTGCACCGCATGGTGTACCAGCTTCCCAAAGAGGCCGGTTTGCGGGATGGTCTGCCCGTCCATCTGTCCCGTCCAGGCGGGGGGACGGTCGGCAGTAATCACCAGCAGCGGCAGCTGCTGATAAAAGGCCTCGGCCACTGCTGGACCCAGGTTGAGTGCAGCCGTGCCGGAGGTGCAGCATACCGCGACGGGGCGGTTGAGGGCCTGGATGACCCCCAGGGCAAAGAATCCGGCACTACGCTCATCGACCACACTGTAACAGGTGAAATCGCTGTCGCTGGCCAAAGAGTGGATCAGCGGAGCATTGCGTGACCCTGGGGAGAGTACAATGTGTGTGATGCCATGTGCCTTGAGCAATGCCACCAGTTGTAAAACATTTTTCTTGTCTGAATACATTCTCAAATCTTAATTGACAATACTTGCCATGGTCTCCATCTTCTTCTCTGTTTCCTTCCACTCATCCTTGCAGATGGATGAGGAGATTAAGCCACTACCGGCAAACAAAGTAAGCGAACTTTTTCCTATTTCCATGCAACGGAGGTTGACATAGATGTTTGTTTCGGCCATTGGTTCCAGCATACCGAGGAATCCGGTATAATAACGACGGTCATATCCTTCGTGATTCCTGATAAACTGAAAAGCTTCCTCTTTG
This sequence comes from Proteiniphilum sp. UBA4084, assembly GCA_002383605.1. Taxonomy (GTDB): domain Bacteria; phylum Bacteroidota; class Bacteroidia; order Bacteroidales; family Dysgonomonadaceae; genus Proteiniphilum. Next base: position 7,099 of record DFYK01000028.1, read on the forward strand.
GGCAGTCCGGAGACAGCCGGGGTGGGATGGAGCGCTTTGAGCAGCGTTCCTATGGATGAGCTGTCGGCCAGGGAGAAGTTGATATCTGTGCGCAGATGGGCAAGGTTTCCGGCTTTGGACGTGTAGGGCCCGTTTATTTCGGGAGTAATCTGAAAGGAGGAGAGTTGATGCAGCAGGTATGAAGTGACCAGATGTTGCTCACGCAGGTTCTTGTCGTCCCACGATACGGTTCCCGAGTGGGGATAACGTGTTCCTGCAAGGGCCATGGTCTGCCATCTGTTTCCGTTGCCGGCCAGCAATATTTCAGGTGTACTGCCCAGCCATGTACCGCTTTGGGGCGTGTGAAAAAGGAACACACAGGAGTGCGTATACTTTTCTGCGGCCCTGAAAAAAACACGTCCCGGAGAGAACCCCTCTTTCCTGTCGATGGTCTTGCTCCTTGAAAGTACCAGCTTTTTTATTGCACCATCGATCAGTGGCTTGTGAAACCGCTGAAATAGTTGAGCGTAATCACCTTTATCGATATTTTTTTGTTTTACACCCTTCCACTTTCCCGGTTGTTTTTTTTCGGTGGATATCTCCACTTCGGCGAGATTCCGGCAATCGGGACGAATCATAATGACCGGCGTTTCGTCGGATATCCGGAAAGGAGCAATCACGAAACCTTGCTGATCGTTTAACGCATCCAGGTCGCCGGTGAGTGTAGGTGTTCCGGATGTCTGCATCACAAACCGCGGCGATGTTTCATCGGGCAGCCTGAAAATTGCGAAACATGCACCCTGTTCAATCAGTGCGTCCAGTATCTGATGCTCGTGCAGGTCTCTCATCGCTTTTTCAGAATGCTGTTTACCACCCGTACGGAAGAAACCAACGTATCGGTGGAGGTAAAGATATCAATATTCCACACATGGATGGAGCGACCTTTGTGTATGATCGTGCCCACGGCCCGCACCTTGTCGCCCTCCCTCGCGGAGGAGATGTGGTTGCAGCTTACCTGTATGCCGACGGGCATTTCGTCTGCTTCACAGAGGAGAAGTGATCCCTGTCCGGCCACTGATTCTGCGAGGGCCAGCGTGGCTCCTCCGTGCAGGATGCCAAAAGGCTGACACACATGTCTGCTGACCGGCATCACGGCTTCCGTACGTTCCCGTGAAAGAAGCGTAAACTCAATTCCCAGGGTTTCCATTAGTGTGGAAAGACCGCCGATATTGATTTCGTCATTATTTTCATTCATGCTTTGTTGTCTTCTTTACTGCAAAAATAATGAATCTTATTAGCATGCCACTAATAAGATTCATTAAAAATAATTCCGAAAGCTGTTTCTATTTCACCCGGATGGCTTTTGAGCGTGCAGATATTCCGTTTTCGTTAAATGCTTCTATGGTGAAGTAATATTCCTGATCGGTTGTCAGTGCTTTTAAAAACAGTTTGTCATTGTCGTAGACCAGCCAGGAACTGTAAAGCTTATCAGGAGAAATTCCCCAGCGAATATTGTAACCCTGCACGTTTTTCTGTTTGTTCCAGGAGATCATTGCATCCCGGCGGTCATCTTCTCTTTTTACCTCAAAACCGGTGACAGTCTCCGGTTTCTTTCCTTCGCCGATGCCGAATACACGGATATCGGAAATGGCAAGGTGCGGAGTAGGTACTTCAATGTTCCGGTATCGCAGGTAGCGGATTCTTGCCGGTTGCGGCAACTCCACGTAGTCGTTGGGATTGTCTTTGTAACTGTTGCTTTTGTCTATCACTACTTCCCAGTCCCAACCGTTTAATGACCCTTCCACCACATACCTGTGCCTTAATCCGGGAATTCTCCCGTACAGGTCTGACTTGTGATCGAAATAATTGATCTGCAGGGCATATACCATGCCTGGTTTTTCAAGGTCTATGGCAGCCCATTGGCCGGATCCGTTATCTGCGGCAAGCCAGTATGTCTTAACCTGTTCATCGGTGAGTTTTTCGGGAGTGTGATCTCCTGCCGAGGAAGAGACCGTGACCGGTTTCTTGTACGACAGCAGCATCCAACCCGTGAACTCACCCGCTTTGCCGGATTCCGACGGAACATAATGCGGATAATCTCCGAAATTGGTATCACTCCACATCAGGTCATCTTCGTCAAAAAAGAGTGGAAACATGCAAAGCCGTCTTTCCCAGTTGACGTTGGCAGATAGCGCCATCGAGGCAAAGTGCCAGTACCTTCCCTGCGGCCCCTTTACCGTACTTCCATGTCCCGCACCGTTCATAAATCCTCCCGGTTTGAAACTGACCGGATTGTTGGGAGCGTATTCAAAGGGCCCCAACGGATGATCACTTACATAGACTCCATCGGCATATACATTGAATTCGGTTCCAGGAGCACCGTACTGCAGATAATATTTGTGGTTGTGTTTCGTCATCCAGGGCCCTTCTATATATCCCGGAATGGTGTCGCTGTTGTTCTCGCCGAAGCGCTCCCAGCCATGTTTATCCATATCCTTATTGAAAAGGGAATCTACTCCTCCGAAACGGATGAACCGATGATCCTTATTTAGCCTTTGTCCGCGAATGGGGTAAAGGTTTGAGGAACCCCAATAGATATAGGCAGCGCCGTCGTCGTCGATAAAGAGGGCCGGATCCTGCAGGTTATGCAGAATGGAAGGGACTGCCTTCCAGTCGCCCCGTTTCGGATCATCAGTATAGAGTATGCTCATCGAACCCGAGGGATCACCGGTGATGTAAAGCACCGAATCCTTATAGTTGTGTGCCGCCGGGGCATTGCTCCCCTGGAAGTACCATTTCTCCGTATAGATGAAATCCCAGTGCTGCAGATCGGTGGAATGCCAATAGCCCATGGAGCGGGTGACGAACATATAATATTCACCCCTGAATTCCACGACGGCCGGATCGGCTCCCGAGCGGTAGGAGATGTCCTTGTCGGAATTATAGATCATATACGTGTAATCGACATTGATCGGATTGCAATAGGTGCGCATCCTCCAATTTTGTGAATTGGCTTCGAATGTGCACAGTAAAGCAATCATGGCAACGGACAAGGTGAGCACGATATTTTTCATTGTTCGGTAGTTTATGGCCGAAATTCGGCCGGTACATCATATTTCTCCTGTAATCGGGTCAATTCCCTTTTGAGATTAGCGGTGATCTTTTCGGTTCCTTTTTTCCCGTAGATGTTATGAATCTCATGCGGGTCATGCTGCAAATCGAACAGTTCCCAGTTCTTTTCTTTGTAATAATGCATCAGTTTATACCGTGCTGTTTTTATACCGTAATGCGCTCGCACGCTATGAAATCCGGGGAATTCATAGTAGTGGTAGTAGAGGGATTCGCGCCATTTTTCCGGCTTTCTGCCTGTTTCCACGAGCGCTTTAAATGATTCTCCCTGCATATCGTCAGGGATTCTCAGCCCGCAAAGGTCGAGGATGGTGGGAGCGAAGTCGATATTCTGCGTCAGTGCCTCAATCTTTGTATTTGGATTGATGTGACCTTTATATTGCATCAGAAGTGGCATCTGAAAAGACTCCTCATACATGAACCGTTTGTCGAACCAGCCATGTTCACCCAGGTAGAACCCCTGGTCACTGCTGTAGATGATGATCGTGTTCTCATCCAGCCCTGTCTCCTCCAGGTAGTCGAGCAACTGTCCCACGCTCTCATCCACCGCTCTGATGGTGGCCAGGTAGTCCTGCAGGTACCGCTGGTATTTCCATTTGGCGATCTCCTTCTCCGTCATCGGCTTAGCGTAGAACCCATTGTTGCGCTCACGGTAGGCAGCGAAGAAACGCTGCTGCTCCGCAGGGGTCATGGTGCCCAGGAAAGCCTGCGGCCAGGGATCATAGAGCAGGCTATCGCTATCGACGCCGGTTACCATCTTCAGGTCATGCCCCTCGTACATGTCCCGATAGATGGTCATCTCCTGTTGTTTCGCCGCCATCCGCCCCTCATAATCATCGAAATAGGTATCCGGCAACGGGAAGGTGGTATCCTCAAAGAGATTGTAGTGTCGTTCCGCCGGCACCCAGTTGCGGTGGGGTGCCTTGTGGTTCATCATCAGGAAGAAGGGCTGATCATCCTCCCTTGTCTGGAGCCATTGCTTGGTGAATGTGGTGATCAGGTCGGTGACATAACCGGCATAATGCACCGTATCGTTCTCCGTGATAAAAGCAGGGTTGTAATAGTCACCCTGGTCATTCAGGATCATCCAGTGGTCGAAGCCGGTCGGCTTTGAGATGAGGTGCCACTTGCCGATCAGCGCTGTCTCATAACCTTTCTCCTGCAGTATCTTCGGGAGTGTCTGCTGTGTACCGTCGAACGCTTTGTTCCAGTTGGCCAGAAAACCGTTCTTATGGCTGTGCTTGCCCGTGAGGATGCTAGCCCTGCTCGGCCCGGAGATGGAGTTGGCGCAGTAGTTGTTCCAAAAGACCGCTCCGTTGCCGGCGATCCGGTCGATGTTGGGTGTAGGAGCCAGCGCCGACACGGGATGGCCGTAGGCGCTGATGGCCTGTCTGGCATGGTCATCGCTCAGGATGAAGATGATGTTGGGGCGTGACGCTGTCTGCTGTGCCCATGCCGTAAATGCCGACAAAACCAGCGCCCCGGTGGTGATGGCTATTTTCATTGTTGTTCCACCCTGAAATCGGTTTCATTGGTATTGTCCGCTGAATTTTGGGCAACCCAAAGCTTGAAGTCTCCCGGCTCAGTTTTTTTCTTCCTGTCGATGCCGTAGAAAGCCAGATCTTCAGACAGAAGTTCAAAAGAAACCTGTTGTCGCTCACCCGCTTTCAGTTTTATCTTTTGAAAACCTTTCAGCTCTTTTACCGGACGGGTAACGCTGCCCACCAGATCACGGACATACAGCTGTACCACCATATCGCCGTCCATGTTGCCGTTGTTCTGCAGCGTGGCCGTGACGGTGATCTTGTCATTGGTCGCTTTCATGGATGACTTGTCTAGTTTCACTTCACTGATGTCGTATGTGGAGTAGCTTAATCCATACCCGAACGGATAGAGCGGGGTGATGGAAGAGTCGAGATAACTCGATTTATAATCGATTTTTTCGTTCGAAAGATCCACGGGTCTGCCGGTATTCTTTTGGTTGTAGTAGATGGGAATCTGTCCCACATTTCTCGGGAACGACATCACCAGCCTGGCCGAAGGATTGTAGTCCCCCGCAATCACATCGGCGATGCCATGCCCGCCTTGAGTCCCGGGGAACCATGCCTGGAGGATGGCATCCAGGTTCTCATCTTCCCAGGAAAGATCGAGCGGTCGCCCGCTCAGGGAGATCAACACGATGGGTTTCCCTGTCCCTTTTAATGCTTTCAGCAGTTCGCGCTGTGATTCAGGCAGACGAATATCTGTTCGTACAGCGGCTTCACCCGACCAGTTGAAATCTTCCCCCATCGCGGCAATGACCAGATCGGCCCTGCGTGCAGCGGATACAGCTTCGGCAATCTTGCCCGGAGTCGTTTCAGTGATAGCGGATCCTGCTGCATACAAAAGCTTTACGGTACTTCCTTCGTATTTTTCGGTGAGTCCCTTCAGAATGGACACACTTTGATGACGGTCACCCATGCCGGCCCATTCACCGTTCAGGTTGATGGAGTCGTTCATCAGCGGGCCGATCAGTGCGATGGTTTTTCCGCTCTCTTTCGTGATGGGGAGGAGCTGATTGCTGTTCTTCAATAAAACTATCGATGAGGCTACCGCCTTGCGTGCCGTCTCCATGAATTCAGGCGTCATGGTGTTCTGTTTTGCACGCTCTTCGTTGAGGTAGCGGTAGGGATCGTCGAAAAGACCCAGCAGAAACTTCATCTCCAGGATACGGCGGGTGGCGGTGTCGATGGCTTTTTCCGATACCTTTCCTTCCTCAACCGATTGACTGAGGTACTTGATAAATGAAGCGCCGGTCATGTCCATATCAATACCCGCGTTGACAGCCAGTTCAGCTGCTTGTTTCTCATCTTCGGCCACTCCGTGTGGCACCAGCTCGTTTGTCCCGGTATAGTCTGTCACTACGAATCCCCTGAATCCCCATTCGTCCCGTAGCAGGTCTGTTAACAACCATCTGTCTGCAGTTGCAGGAATCCCGTTGATCTCATTGAAGGAGGCCATAAAGGTACCCACACCGGCCTCCAGTGCAGCCCTATAAGGAGGCAGATAGACATTGCGGAGGGTGTGCTCCGACAGTTCGGCAGGGTTGTAATCTCTTCCCGATTCAGCAGCCCCGTATGCCGCGAGATGCTTTCCGGTGGCCAGCAATGTGTTTAGTTCTCCCAGTTTACTCCCATCTCCGTTACCCTGAAAACCCATTACCCTTGCCTGAGCCACTTTGCTGCCCAGATAAGGGTCTTCTCCGGCACCTTCCATTACACGGCCCCAGCGGGCATCTCTGCTTATATCCACCATCGGGGCGAAGGTCCAGTTAATCCCGTCGGAGGCGGCCTCGATAGCTGCGATCTCAGCGGTTCGTTGCATCATCTCCAGATCCCATGAGCAGGCTTCACCCAGCGGAATGGGAAAAATGGTTTTATAACCGTGGATGACATCCTGTCCGAAAAGGATGGGAATACCCAAACGGGTGGAATCAACGGCATATTGTTGAAAACGCCGGATCCCTTCCACGGACGTGGCGTTAAAAATGCTGCCAATCAACCCTTTTTCCAGATAGGGTTGAAAATCATCGGACATCACCGGGCCGGTTATCGACCAGTTGGCGGAGAACTGGGTCATCTGCCCGATTTTCTCTTCGAGAGTCATCAGTTTCAGTACCGAATCCACCCGTTTTTCTATGCGTTTGTCGCCGCTGTAACTCTGCCACTTACCGGGTTTTTGGGTGTCTGTTGAAGGTTGTCCGCAGGATATCAGCAGGAACGCTGTTAGCAGATATGCGATTGGAATTAAAATTTTCTTCATACCTTTTGTCTTGTATCTTGTGTCTTTTGTCTTTTGTCTTGTATCTTGTATCTCTATTCAACCGTGAATCCCAGTCTTTTTAATCCTTCCTGAATCTCCGGTGCGCCCATAAACAGATTCCAAAGTAACCCTGTCCGATAATTTTCAATCATTGGTGCGATGGTGAGCTGGTCGATGGCCAGATATCGCTGCGGGTACCAGTTATCCTGCAGGCTGAACGCATCGTAGAAACCATACTTTCCCCATAACTTATCACCCAGATCGTTGTAAAAATGCTTCAGGGCCCTCATTGACTGGTCGGGTGTATAGGGAAAGCTGGACAATGCAGCCGTAGGGGTGATCACACCCAGGTCATTTTTTTCCGGCATATGGGCCGAATAGCCGTTCACCGAGTAGCTTGCTGTTAATCCCCAGCAGTTTTCCCCGTATCCCTGAAACCCTTTTGGGTTCTGCACACAATATTCATAATTGATCAGCGCCTGGTTTCTGTTCAGTTGCCAGTAGTCGGTGTATTGGTCCTTCAGCCCTTTTGGACTCAATCCGATATAGGAGTAGTGTGTCCAGAACAGTGGGCCTCCGTACTCCTCTGCTCCGTTGTGTTTCAAAATCAACGGATAACCATATGCCTCATTCTTGCTGGTGATTGCTCCACCGCGCGCCCATCCGTTGTGATAGGCCGACGCCGGAATTGGGTGGGTAGGAGAGGAGGCCGCCAGGATATAAGTGATCAGACACTCATTATATCCTTCCAGCGGAAAGTTCATTTCCCATTGGTAGTCAGGACTCCAGTGCCAGTAGAGCACATCCTGTCCGTTCAGATACCAGTCCCACTCCATTTCTCTCCAGAGTGTATCGATCTTTTGTGCCAGCTCTTTCTCCCTTTCGTTGCCCTCCTTAAAATATTCCCGTGCAATAAGCAGGCCCTGCATCAGAAATGCGCTCTCTACCAGATCGCCTCCATTGTCTTTTGCACCGAACGGTTTGGTCTTTCCCGTAGGACCATGGATCCAGTGTGACCAGACACCGTGATAGCGGTCGGCGGTTGCCAGGTAGTCTGCAATCTGAAGCAGTCGGGTCACTCCCTCTTCGCGGGGAATAAAACCCCGTTCCATGGCGACCACGAGCCCGGCAATGCCGAAGCCACTGCCACCAGTGGTGACTACATCCGCATCGTTCTGAGGATATTCCCCATCCATGTGTATGCGTTCCGGTGCCAGTCCCGATGTCTTTTCTGCTCCCTCCCACATATAGTTGAAATGTGTTTTCTGGATGAAATCGAGCAGTTCATCGTCTGATACAAATGAGGCAGGGCGTTCTTCATCTCTGCTGACCAGCTGTCCTTTTTTGGAACTGTTGTTGCAGGAAAATAAAATTAAAATGCTGAAAACCAGTGAGAAGGTGGATATAAATGTGCGAATACTCATCGTTTCGTTTTTTATAGTTTTTATTTTTGACGTGCCTTGACAGCCATTACTTGAAATCAAAGGAAACAACTAAGTGGTGAGTGTATACTTAAATCCAAGTTTTGACAAGCCCTTTTGAATTTCTTTGTTTTGCATAAATAAATTCCAAAGCATTTGTGACCGGTAATTTTCAATCATGATGACGACGGGTCCCTGGTCAATTGCCAAATGCGAATTAGAGAACCATTTTTTACCCAAATTGAAGGAATCCATGAATCCGTATTCGTCCCAGATTTTATCTCCCAACACGTAGTAGAAAAAGCGCAGCGCCTGCATACTTTCTATCGGTGAGTAGGGAAAGGATGACAGTGATGCTGTAACGGCTATGGTGCCATTGTCGTTGTTTGGTGAAAACGCACCGTATCCGGTCGGCGAATCGCAGGCTGATAATCCCCAGCAGTTTGTGTTATATCCGTAGTAACCCTTTTGATTATCCACACAATAAAGATAATTACTCTGGACATGCGCCCTGTTTTGTATCCAATAATTGGCGTAGGTGTCTGAAAGATTTCTCGGATCAAGCCCCAAAAACGAATAATGAGCAAAGAAGAGGGGGCCACCCCGGTCTTCTCCCAGCGGAAGCTGTACATTAAAAAATAATTTTCCGTTTCTGATGGCTCCATTCTGGGCCCACCCGTTATCGTACACCGATTTTTCAATTGGAAAAGTGGGAGAAGATGCCGCCAGTATATATACAATCAGACCCTCGTTCCACCCCGTGATGGGCATATTCATTGCCCAATCGTAGTTGGGTGACCAGTGCCAGTAAAGTTTTTGCTGTCCGTTTTGCTGAAACCACGTCCATTCAACTTCTTCCCAGATTTTCTGTATGGTATCGCACAGGTTTCTTTCTTCCTGATTCCCGTTTTTGAAATATTGCTGTGCCGTAAGGAGTCCCTGAATCATAAATGCAGTCTCCACCAAATCGGCGCCATCGTCTTTTGAACTGAAAGGTTGCACCTTCCCATTTGTTCCGTTCAACCAGTGCGGAAAAGCACCGTGAAAACGATCCGCCTGCGTGTTAAGAAAATTCACAATAGTTGATAATCTGTCAAAGCCATTTCTACGGGTAATCCAATTTCGTTCTATTGCTACCGGAATAGCCATCAAGCCGAATCCCGATCCACCGATGGTCACTGTTTCTCCCGAACCTGTACGTTCTCTTGCAAGACCAGAAACCGGATGCCCATACTCCCAAAAATAACGGAATGTTTGTTTCTGAGTTAATGTAAGCAGACTATCGTCGGGAATAACAGGATATTTTGGAGCAGGATCCAGTTGGGTTATAAAAGAATATTGATAATTATTAGTCAGATTAATACCCAGGTTTCGGCCACTTGAGATTGACAGCGTATAGGTAGTAAAATAATCGAGTTGCTTATTTATTTTGAATGACAAAACTTTTTTTGACGTATCATTCAAAAGGGTGTATGCTGTATCTAGGCCATTATTGAAACTGATTTTTTCACGCTTCAGTTCTTTCAGATTAATATCGGATGAGAAACGTAGGTGAAAAACGATGGAATCGACCCGAATGTCATACCCGATTTGTCCGTTGGTAATAAGCTTTTTATTCACATAGGCATTATCAATGACCGCATTCACTATTGGCTGCGGTGGCGGAGGAGACGGGTCATCTTTGCTGCAACTGATTGTACCTGATAAGAGTCCAGACATGAAAATAAAGCAATATTTCAGTGAAAAATGAGACATTAACCAGCAGTTGATGTGAAAAATAAAGCAGAAAGAGGCGTTTTAACCCCTTTCTGCTTCGGGTGTTATTTTTTTGCGTTGTACAATTCTGTTATTTCATTGGCAGTAAGCGCTTCGGCGTACATTCTGAACTGATCTAGTCCGCCTTTCCATTTGGAAGCCAGCCAGTTGTCGCTTTCATCATTTGCACCTCCTTGTGGGCCACAGCCAATTCTCATGGAATTGATTTTGTCGTTCACAATACCCAGAGCTCCGTGTCCTGTCCAGGTTTTTGTTCCGATCAATTTGTTATCCAGATAGAAAGATAACCCCGACGTTGTTTCGTCATACACAAATACGCAATGATGCCATTTGTTGTCCAATAATCCGGCGATTGAATTGTTGCCTTCCCATGTGAGCCATGTATCGCTTTTTGATCCCCCGTTGTCGTTGAGGCCGGATGCGATTACAAATTTTACCGCACATTTGGCATTGTCGCCTTCAAACAAAAGGAACATGTTGCTGCTGGACCAATGATAGTTTGAAGGTGAAACAAAACTAAACGGATATTCCGGACCGTTTGTTAATGCGTTGTTTTTTGTTTGGCCGTCGTGTTTTTCCCAAAACGAGATGGTAAAACTATTCGCATACACCGCAAAATCATTGGGTTTAGCATAGGTCACAAATGCACCCACACCAGACTGAATGGCCTTGCCGGAAATACCTTCTATTTGTTCAGCGGTGTTTGTCGAAGCAAAATTTGCCCGAATACTGTCCACCGCATTTTTCAAAACATCGTCACCCGTCCCGTCGAATGCTGCATAGAACTTTAACGGGCCACCTGCAGGATTTACATCCTTCGGATAATCTCCCAGAACGGGTTGATCCAATTGCTGGCATTCTGTAAACAATGCAGTCGCAGCAAGAAGCATAAATAATTTAGTTATATTTTTCATATAAATATTCAGTTTCATTTGTTTAAAACTAGTTCCAATCAGGATTTTGTGTCAATTTACCTTGCGCCTTGTCGATGATAGATTGAGGAATGGGATAGTACTTACATTTATCGGTATACCCTTTTCCGCCCAATACTGTCTGGGCATCTCCCCAACGAACTAAATCGAAAAACCGCTCATATTCCATGGCAAATTCGGCTCTTCTTTCTTTTTTAATGGCAGTTCGCAGCGCGTCTTTATCTGTTGTTGTAATTTCAGGCAGTACATTTGTCGTGCCCCTTGCTCTTGACCTGACTTTTTCGAGATTTGCCAATGCTGCACTTGTATCTCCCATTTCATTCGAAGCTTCTGCAGCCATTAAGAGAACATCGGCATATCGTAGAATTCTAATATTTAACCAGTTGGCATATTTTATCCCGGTTGCAGCCCTACGCGCAGGATTGGAATACACTTTTCTGTTCCAATATGGCTGAATGGTACCTAACGCGGCAGGCACAGTCAATCCATATCCGTCTGAACCGCCGGAATACAAGATAGTAGTTGTTTTACGGGGATCGCCTGCTTCATAAGAGTCCACCAAATCCTGACTGGGAACGTTCCATCCCCATCCTAAATCCCAATCGCCGCTGCCTCGTACTCCCTGAGCTCCGTTGTGGTTGTTGTTGTAGTTTACGCTACCATTTGCGTTCACATACATTTGAACTTCAAGAATAGATTCGCTTGAGTTTTCCCCTTCTTCTGTGAAGAATTTATTATATGAATCCAACAGCGAATAGGAACCAGAATTAATTACCGTATTTAATTTGGCTAAAGCATTTGTCCAGTCTTTTCTGTAAAGTTTTGTTTTGGCCCACAAAGTATTGGCACCACCGCTTGTTGCTCTTCCGGCATATGTGCTGTTCCACGATGCCGGTAAATTTATAGCCGCAAAATCCAAATCCGAATCAATAAGTGCATAAATTTTATCGATATTTGATTTTTCGATATTTGCGTCCCCGATATTATAAATCTTGAAGTCGATGAGTGGCACTTCTCCATAAGTTCTTACCAGATCGAAATACGAGTATGCTCTGAAGAATTTCGCTTCGGCTTCATTTATGATGTCTCCGGGTGTAGATAAATTCAAAGAATCTATTTCGTGCAGTATATCGTTACAGTCATAAATCAATTTGTAATGATCATTCCAGTAACCCAAATTCAACCAGCCGTCCGATTTATCGTACTTAAAAAAATCGGCCATTTGCTCGTAATTGGAACCATCGGTAGGTGTACTTCCTTTTATGGCATCATCACTGCGCATGGTGTGCATGAACACCATTGGGAGTCCGGATACGCCTTCCAATCTGAAATCACCATATAATCCAAATACTTTTCCTTCCACGCCGCCCACGGTCAAATCGCCTTCAGTGGCCGTACCAAGAGGCTTCCGGTCCAAAAAGTCTGAACAACCTGCCAATGCAGTTATCAGGATCAGTGCGGCGAGTATGATATATTTATTTCTCTTCATATATTTTATTTATTATTCGGTTAGAAAGTGACATTAATTCCAAAAGAAGTGACAGCAGGCACAGGATAGCCTCCGTCATCAACTC
>DFYK01000094.1 GCA_002383605.1 Proteiniphilum sp. UBA4084
TCGGCCCATGCCTTATAATCCATTTTATCGGAATAGGTCGACAGCTCATACAGGGCAGAGGCAAGGATAGCTCCTGCAGAAGCATCGCGGTAAGTATTCGGTATGTCGGGTGCATCAAAATCCCAGTAGGGAACGCCATCTTCCGGATAATTGGGATGATTGGCGATAAGGATTAATGCATTTTCTGCCTGGTCCAGATATTTCTGGTCTTTTGTTTCCCTATAGCAAAGAATAAATCCATAAATGCCCCAAGATTGTCCTCTGGCCCAGGCGCTATCATCGGAATATCCCTGGTGGGTATTTCTGTGTCTGACGCTACCGTCACTTTTGTTGTAATCGATCACGTGCCAGGTACTGTAATCGGGACGGTAATGGTTCTTTATCGTATTGTCGGCATGCGAGACAGCGATGTGATAAAAAGAGGAGTCGCCGGAGAGTTTGGTTGCTTCGAACAGCAGTTCCAGGTTCATCATGTTATCAATAATCACAGGACACTCCCAGTCTTTCGATTTGTTGGCATTCCACGACTGGATAATACCTGCTTCGGGGATATAGCGGGTTGAGAGTGATTTTGCAGCATTCAGAATAACTTCCTCATAAGCTTCTGTTCCGGCTAAGCGAAGACCGTTTCCATAGCTGCAGTAGATCATAAATCCCACGTCATGGTTGCCTGTAAAGTATTGAATGGTATCCAGCGCTTCGGTATATTTTGCAGCCATTGTTTTCCATTTCTCATCTCCCGTTAATTCGTAGATATACCAGAGGCTTCCCGGGAAGAAGCCCGAAGTCCATTCCTGGGGACGGATATATTTCATCTTCCCCTCAATAAATGATTTGGGATTGACGATGCTTGCCGAGTCTTCCACTTTATCGAGCATCAACCGATACTGTTCTGCAGCAAAAGAAATATTCTCTTCCATGAATTGAGCGCTGTCCTGGTTTTTTTGTTTGGCGTTTGTGCAAGATTGCGTTGTAAACAGGATGGAAATAGTCAAAATGCACAGCGTAAGTAATTTTTTCATTTTTTTATTTTTGATTATTGTTGTTCTCTTGTTTAATTTTCTGCCAGTCTTATCCGGATGCTGGTTTTATTATTTTCTATGGTCCAGGCGGGAATTCTTAATTCAACCCGTTTCAACCCTTTCATCTGACGGTCCAACTTTAAAAGTGCCGGATCGAGCGATACCACCGACATGGATAAACCGGCGTGTGAGAGATTTTCTATCTTCAGGCTTTTGTTGTCTTGCCTGAGGATGGCTCCCTCTTTCGTCAGTTCTACATCGGCCGTTGTCATCAACTGCCAGGTGATAAGCTTTGCAGAATCCGACACTTCAATCATATCTTCCACGGTAAGAGAAACCGGTGAATCTTTCCTGAATTTTCTTTGGGCACTCTTGAGCAGTCCCTGAAACGCCGGTGTCAGCTCGAAGGTCGCTTCGGGATTATTTCCGTTTTTGAAATCCTTTATGGTGGCCAATCCGTCTACTTTATGCAGTTCATCGTTAACAGTGAGTGTGCTGTGACCAAAGTTGTTTTTGGTGAGCAGAGTCCATCGTTCACATTCCTGACATTTGCCCCACAGATCAAATCCCGTCTGTTCCAGGTCGTTGTAATCCTGATTTCCCGGATCAACAACCCAGCGGACGCCGTTCAGTTCGAAAATAAATGATCCACCGTCCATATTGCCGTGGTTTACTGTGCCCCGGCCACCTTTTCCGCCAAAATAATAGTGATGCGGATCATTGCTTTCGCCGGTGAAAATTACAACCGGATTTGCTCCCTCTCCTTTCCAGGAAGAAGGGACCTGTACACCTTCTTTTTCTTTATATTGTGAAATCCATACCAGGGCTGATCCGTCCAGACGGTCCAGTCTGCTCATCTGGTCAACAGGCATCAGAAATCTTTCTTTCTCGAAAAAAGCCTTGTTTCCTGTCTTACTGGCAAACCAGGCGAGTGTGGCATCACCATTTACTCCTCTTTTATCGCCACAATCGGCAAAATTATAATACCAGCCCGAAGGAGCGTTGCTCAGCACCCGGAACAGGGCACTCTCCTTGAATCCGGGATAATCACTGTGTCCGAAATCTTTGCCAAAAGCACTTTCCAGCATGGCAATGGTGATGACCGAAAAACCGGTACCATATCCCCAGTAGGTAGATCCTTCCGGATAAACACCGTCAGGCATGTATTCAACCAGAGAATGAGGTATCCCGTCCAATGCCCTTGATATGGTTTTGGCTGCCAGTTCAGGATCTCTCTCAGCAATTGCGATGGATGCCGCTATCATACCTCCGTTACAAACCTGGTTCCAGTTGTTGTTACCGTAAGCCCAGCCTGGATTTTTTCCGTTTTCGGGCCAGCTGGGTTTGATTCCTTTTTCGATCAGTGATTTTATCGCCAACTCCTCGGTTGTTTTTGGTAAATCACCCATTGTCCAGTCGAGTGCCAATGCCACGGCCATGGACATCTCCGCCACGTCGAGATAATGAGATGGGTTCCAGTCCGTGAAATTACAAACTGCCACGATCTCATCATTTAACCGCTTCAGTATTATCGGATCTTTTTCCATGCGGTAGACCATCCCCAGCATATTTACCCGATAGAGCATCTCCCGGGACACGCTGAGCAGCCTTCTGCCAATCTGAATTCTTTCCAGCAGTGGTTTATCATGAATAGATTCCGCATTTAGCTTAATGGCTGCATACATATTCCTGACAACCGGATCGGATTTAATTTTTTTCTTCAAATCTTTTTCAATGGCTGAATTTAAAACCAACCTCGGGTGTGATTTTCTTAAATTATTCTGTAAATATTTTTGGTTAAACGGATTTTCCAGTTTGGGTATGTCTTCGCCTTTTGTCTGTTGTGCGCTGATCGTCATTGGATTACCTTGCAGGGCAAACATAAATAAGAAGAGTGCGGTAAGCAGTTTAGGGAACTTGCTTTTGGTCATTAAAGCGGGTATAAACGGTTTAAATGCTTGTTTCATACAATGGTGTTTTAAAGATTATACTGTATCGTTTTTTTGCTACTGTTTTCGGTTATTTCCAGATTCATCTTTGATATGGGTTCTTTTTCTGGCTCATTGAGAATTCTTACTTTTATATCAGGTTTTCTGTCTTTATAAGGCACCAATATGGTGACATAGCGAATAACCGGATTGTTACCCGTTTTATTTATATTGAAACAAAAGGCAGGCCGGGGTTCCTTTATGGTGTACTGATGGGAGACCCATCCTTCTTCTTCCAGCAGTTGCATTTGGCTTTGGTTGTGGGCAGTTTGCAGATAAACATTCCATCCCTCCGGAAAATTGGTCTGAACGGAGAAATTTTTCTTGTCGACAGTCGGTTCCCCTGGAGCAAGCTGGAAATGTAATCCTACCTCTCCGGTTGCTGCACCGTACACTTCGTCAACAATCACAAAATATCGCTTGTCGATAAACAACAGGGAACGCCGGTGCGTCAGATCGTCGTAGCTTTTGTTTTCAACAACCAGTACATCTAGATCCTTCTTTGTATTCCAATAGAGCAGTTTGGGAGCAAATGCAGAATTCCGGTTATCGATTGTAATGGTCTGATGTACTTTTGTCTGCCTGAACCAGGCTCTTCCTTCCGGATTGCCGCTGTAAATATAACTGCCAGCATCGGGCATCAGAATTCTTCCGCCTGCATACAGACTAAAAGTTCCGTTGTCGGGTTGAGAATGCGCTCCACCATTGGGCCCACATTTCAGTGCCAGAAAGATGGCTTCCGGATCCCAGCCACTCCTCATCGAGTATAACCCACTTTCAGGCAGGGCGAAAGCTGTTTTGTCGGGTGCTTTTCCTTGAATCCCTTCGGTTGCCATGTACAAAAAATCGTCTCTGTCAAAAAGTTTTGACCAGACCATGAATTGATTGTTATACTGTCCCGGCTTTCCGGTCCAGGCATCGCCAAACTGTACCACGGTGCCATCCGGATGGCACAGCTTCATTGGTACCTCACACATCTTTTCTATTTTTTCCACGTAGGTTCGCGGAAAAGCATCCTCCATTCCGTTCATCCTGGCCAGTTCATAACTTCTCAGGAACCAGCTGATGCATCCCACATGATATCCCATTGCGAGCTCCCTCTGTTGCCCGTCTGAATATACCTGTTTGTCTATTTCTATGTTGAATCTTCTGAAAGCCTCTTCCCGCCATAACGGAGCTTCTTTGAATTCAGGAAAGAGTATGGCAATGGCTGCCAGTCCCTCTGCTTCCATCAGAGCCCAGTTGCTGTTGCTGGTGTATTTGGTCATCAGGAATGATGCATGATCATGCAGGCTGGTCAGGAAAGCAATCAACACTTCCGGGGTAAATGAAGGAGAATCAATAAAACGCTGATACAGTTCACACCAGCTGTTACCCCGTATACCGGCTTCAATGGAGCGCCAGGCATACCGGTGATCCTCATCGTTTGGGTTTTTACTTACCCAGTCAATCAGCTGTTCCCCCCAGGCCCGAGCATATTTCTCGTCGGACGTATGCCAGTAGGTACGTGCCATGGCATTCCAGAAATTCATTCTGTTTAACTGCCAGACCCATTCATTATCGGGAACAGGGCGTGATCCCCAATCAATATCTTCACCACAAAAAAAACGAGGATATGCCGGCTGCCCCACAAAGATATGTTTCAATGCGTCGTCAGCCAACTCGAAGTCCGATTCTGATGCGATATTTCCCAAACTACGAACCCTGTCGTCTCTGTTAATCCGGTGATGCACATTATTCCGCGACCGGAAGTAGTTCAACAAGGCTTTTTTCTGATTTTCCCTACCGGTAATTTTTGTAATCCCTTTTAGCGGTGCTGTTTCGACATCTAATTTTTCGAGCAAATATGCTACGACCCGATTGGTAGTCTTCCCGTTATCGGTTTGCAGATTGCCTTTTCCTTGTCCAAAAGCAGTCAGGGAAAAAAG
This sequence comes from Proteiniphilum sp. UBA4084, assembly GCA_002383605.1. Classification (GTDB taxonomy): domain Bacteria; phylum Bacteroidota; class Bacteroidia; order Bacteroidales; family Dysgonomonadaceae; genus Proteiniphilum. The sequence continues at coordinate 4,939 of DFYK01000094.1, forward strand.
TAGCCACAAAATCAACAGATATAGTCTGTTCATAATCACTTTAATTTAAGCACTTCACTGCCTGCCAAAAGGAAAGCTCCCGTACCGTATACTTCCCAGCTCTCCTCGCTAAAGTTCTTTCGCGGATCGGCGCCAATAGGTTGTACCCATCCTACACGACCTTCTTCGTTGACGCATGTATTCAATGCGATCCAGCATTTTTCCACGGCCGGTTTAAATGTTTCTCTATCCAGCAGACCGTTGTTGATCCCCCATGCAAAAGCATAACAGAAAAATCCCGACCCACTTACTTCACCACCCGGATAAGACTCAGGATCGAGCAGGCTGGCACGCCACAAACCATCTTCCTGTTGAAGAGACAGGATGCGTTCGGCCATCTCTTTGAAAAGAGTCTCATAGAATGGACGTTCCGGATAGTCGGCCGGAAGCTCCTGAAGAATACGTACCAGGCCACCCATGACCCACCCATTACCGCGTGACCAGAAGATGCGTTTTCCGTTTGCTTCCCTCCGGTCGTTTCCATCGCCTTTAATCACATAATTCAGGTCACGGGCAAAAAGCTTCTCCTCTTTGTTATAGAGGAGGTTATAGCACTCCTTAAAGTAGGTGTCGTTCGCTTTTGCATACTTGTCATCGCCTGTCACATTGGCCATCTTCACAAGTACCGGAGGACCCATAAACAGCGCATCGCACCACCACCATTGGATGACCTGTATGCCTTTGTACGGATATGGGTTGTTCAATAAGATTGCGAGTGTATCCAGTGTAGGTTGGATCATTTTTTGTTGCTTTTCTATCCGGTAGAGGTCGATATAGGTTTGGCAGATGGCAATATCATCTGCATGATACCAGCGCCTGTAAGGTCGCCATTGTGTAGAGTCTTCACCCATGGTCAACATGGCATCATAAATTGTTTGTGACCTTGTTGCTTCCCAGGCGGCAAACATCCCGGCATAAAAAGCGCCGTTTGTCCAGTCGTTCTGCGCATGTTTGGGATGTTTTATCTGCCATTCTGCTGTTTTGAGCATGAGACCTTTGATTGCGTCCGGTTTAAAAACCGGATTGGCACTCTTGCCGAATGAATGTGATGCGAAAAGAAGGATGCATCCAAAAAGAAATATAATGTCCTTTCTCATATTATCTTATCCTGATCAAAAGTTGGGAATAAATTCCCTGAAGTTGTTGTGATACGTGATTCATAGCTTACCCTGGCGCAAAAAAAGCCATAACTACCCATAGTTATGGCTTTTTTTAATCATATTTACTGCAATACGGGTGAATAGACTTCCATTGTCACCCCTCTGTCTCTGATTACCAGGACATCGTTTGCCTGATAGACATGGGTTCCGTCTGAAATTGTGTAATTCAATACAATTCCGTCTCTTTCTTTGTTTCCCCAACTGTATTTTTTCGACTGGAATTCTCCGCTACCAGTGATGGTATAGGGCGATCCAGTCGGTGCAGATACGGTACAATTGTTGCCGTTAAATGTAAGGATCAGATTGACTGAATTCTCCATTATCTTCGACTGGAAGAAAGTGCTGATGGAGACCTGATGTCTTCCCGAAGTAATCAGTTTGAGTATCGGATAATTCTCCACATACTTTTCGGTGTTATAATTGGTGTTTTCAACAACATTTCCCGATAGATCTTTCACGCTACTTGTACCATATCTGAAATAGTTTCCGTGATATTCGTTGATATATTTTACAGCAAACATGGTAAAATTCTTGGGAGCGACAAGCCATTGTGATGCAATACGCGGATCAGCACTTGGGTTGGGAGACTGTCCTACCAGAATAGTGTCCACATCATTGGAACTCACCAACCTGACAGGTACAACATACGTGTTTTTTATTGCGGCAGGATCATTGAAAAAGGCATCTGTCAGTTGCACTTCGACTCCTCCATTCATTTTCCCTTTGGGTACAATTATTTTATTCCCGCTCAGGCTGTAGTAATTCTCCGGCAAAGCTTTAATCTGATCGCCGCCAGCTGCAAATAATATACCATTACACAGGCTGTTATCTACCTGTATATTGAATGTTCTGTCTTTCTCATTTGCATAAACGCCGCCAATTCCGGCAGATATTAAAAACTTATGGTTGTTGTCATTTTCATTGTCGTAGATATAGTCACCCAGCACCAGGGTTCTTACAGGGAACTGGTATGGGAAATAGCCTGAAGTATATTCATAATCAGGATGATCTATATCAAAGTTCTTGCACGAGGTAAGTCCTGCAATTAAAAGTACCGATAGGAATACTATTTTCTTCATTTTTTTTCGTATTAAATTTATCGTTTTACCATCCGGCATTTTGGGTTATCCCGAACTTAATCACATCGTTATTGGGAATAGGACCGTAATGCATATGATCATTATTATAGACACGTTCCTCTACTGTGAAATATGAATAGGATCCCTGATCAATATGTACTCCTTTTACTGCTTCTGTCAGATCCTTCTTCCATCTTCTCAGATCCCAAAAACGAAATCCCTCGAAACACAACTCAAGTCTTCTCTCATTCTGAATCAAAGTGCGCATGGTTTCTTTATCCGTAACCGACATCAGGTATGCATCCGGTTGTTTGATTCCGGCTCTTTTGCGGATTGCTGCGATTACATCTTTTGCTGTGTATCCGTAATCGCTGTTGTCAGGTCCCCATGTTTCGTTTGCAGCTTCGGCATAATTTAAAAATATTTCTGTATACCGCATGTGGGTATTGTAATGTTTTTGATCACTGGGTTTGATAGGATCAGCGTTCACATCTTCGCGAAGAAGTTTTTTAAGATAATAACCTGTTCGAGTAGAATTTTGAACCGAGTCGACTGCGTTGACGCCTCCTCCGACACCTGTGATGATGGTGACGTTTTTATATTTGCTTCCATTGCGAATGATGTAAAGGTCTAATCTGGGATCCCTGTTTGAATAAGGAGAAGCTGGATTGTATCCCGATTCGGGATGAGAAATAGGATATCCCGTTAAGGTGGGAAATGCATCCACCAAATTTTGAGAAGGGTTGATTTCTCCGTTGCCATAGAGAGAGGGCGGGAAGTTATCTACTTCTCTTGTCCTGTTTGTATAGATTGGTCTTCTCCACAGCATCTCGGCGATATCTTTTTTGTCTCCGCTGTTCAAATCGGAATCATCAATCTGTGCTTTCAGATAAAAGGTATGTCCCTTGGGATCCAAACCTCCCACGCCTCCGATATCATTAATCAGCTGTGCATGGTAATCGGTAGCCTTTTTCCACAAGCTTACATTCGTGGAGGGATTGAATGCTGGGCTGGCTACCAGAAGAGCCAGTCGACCTTTCATTGCATTGACATGTCTGCCGCTCATCCTCTGTAATGAGTAGTCTCCAAAAACCGTGTTGTATTGATCAATGGTTGATATGCCACTAAAGGTAGCGGGAAGATTGGATAAACTGTTTTTATTTCCGTAATCGAGCGGAATATATTTGAGAGCCTCATCCAGGTCCGCGTAGATGCTGTTAATATACTCTTCCAGAGGAGATCTCATTTTGCTAAAATCGTTTTGTTCCACAGGATAGTTATCCAGTATCTGCAACCCCAGCATTTGACCGCTGGCATCCAACCCGCCGTGATTTCGTAGCAGATAATATTTAAACAGACCTCTCAGGGCATACGCTTCACCGGTTAATTTCCTAATATATAAGTCATTAAGTTCTTCATCCGTCCATTTCCATGGGACATCATTCACAATCGTTAAAAACTCATTGATATAAGTGATCGCTCTGTTTGAATTGGTCCATAAGTCTTGTGGATTATAAAGAGCCGACCATTCTCCTGTTGCCATTCTCATGAAAGAGTTGAAACGATCGTTCGAAACAGCATCGTCGGTAGCTACTTCGTCGAATCTGTAGTCATTGGTCGGAATAAATGTATAGGCTCTGATCAGCAAACCTTCAGCAAAGTTAGGATCCTCAAAGACGCGATCAAAGGTACTGTGATTGTCATCTTCCGGTTCCAGCATCATGCATGCGGGAAGTACCAAAAGTAATCCTAAGAATAAAAAATATATCGTTTTAAATTTCATAATGTATCATTTAAAATTTTGTTCTTAATCCTACTGAAAAAGTGCGGGTATAAGGATCTCCCCCAACTCTTGTTTCCCTTATTTTTCTATTCTTTGCAAACTGATACACATTGGAAGCATCCACAAAAATATCAAAATGAGTCATTTTGAGGGGCCGTGTGACGAATTCCGGCATTTTGTATGTTAACTGAATGGTGCGTATTTGAAAATAATCGTTGTTGTACATCCAGTAGGTCGATCTTCTGGAGTTGTTGCTGTTTGCCAGGGAACTGAGTCTGGGATAAGTTGCCGTAGCAGCAGTTTCGGGAGTCCAGCTGTTGAGTACCACTTCTGAATACTTGTCGTTCCCATCGACCCAATAGTAGTTTCCTTCCATGAAAGTATCAGCTCCTGAACGTCCTTCACCCAGCGCATACAAGGTCATGTTTTTATATGCAATCTTCAATTGTAATCCGGCTGAAAGAGGAGTCTGCCATCTTCTGAGATACACTTCGTCTTTTCCGTCAATAACACCATCTCCGTTTTGATCTTTGTACTTGATATCACCCGGGCGAACGGTGCCGAACGACTGTACCGGACTATTGTCTATATCAGCCTGATCTTTAAATAAGCCGAGCGCTTCGAGCCCGAATGTAGCATCCTTGGGATACCCTTTTCTGTAACGGTATTCATCCTCGTATACTTCATCTACAATCAATCTTTTCGATGTCACATACAACGTATTTACACCAAGCATAAAATCCCAGTCGCCGACCGATTTGTTGAAGTTCAATCCTACTTCAAGACCCGTATAACTGTCTTTTTCGTAATTTTCGTAGGGTATAAAGTCGTTGTAATAACCAGGATATCTGGTGTATGGTCTTGCGATCAGATCGCTGTATATATCATAAAAGAAGTTGGTATTCAGTCCAATCATTTTATTAAAAAACAATCCTTCCAAACCCACGTTCACCTCTTTTCTCTTGGCAAATCCCAGATCCAGATTTTGCTCTCTGTTTGACATGACACCACCTCTGCTTCGGGTACCTTCATACCAGTTATAACTTCCTGATCCGCCATATACGTTATCGTAATAGAAGAATCCGTTAATGGGTATGTCTGAGTTTAAAATCCCTCCGGAGAGTCTCAGCTTCAACAGGTCAATCTTGTCCGCATCAGAAAGGAAATCTTCTGAGTTCATCATCCAGGCTATACCAAGTGAGGGAGAAAACCCTCTGTTGTTACCCGATGCCAATTTCACAGAATTGACGTAAGCGCTGCTAAAATCAACCAGATATTTCTGGTCGAATGTATAGGCCAGACGCATGCCCAGGTGAGCGTTTTTTACGCCCTGAAAGTCATTTAGTTCTTTGAAAAGGCTTCCGAATCCTACCATTGATGCGGAAAAATTATGCAGATCATTAAACGTTCTGTCATAATTAAGGAGTCCGTAGAATCCAATTCTTCTTCTGAAGTAGGTATTCCCAACACTCTGGCTCCCTGACTTGGCATCTTTGCCATATTGTTTCAGATCAATAATTTTATCTTCGCCTTCCACGTCGGACCATACCGGTTCGTATACAGAATACTGATTGGCAACCGTTTGATCATACCTTGTATAATAATCGAAACTGATATTGGTATGCAGTGAGAGTCCTTCCGTAAGCATATCCAGATCAAAGTTGATTCTGTTGTTAAAAGAGAACTTTCTGTCTATTCTTTCAAATACTCCTCCTGCATAGCCGTTTCCAAATGGCGATGTTTGTCGGTTTATATGGCCACCGAGCAAATATTGGCCATCCACATCAAATTTTCTTCCCAACAACAAGGAGTTTTCCGGATCAATCAGATTGAAGGGAATCAGTGGTGTAAAATCGTTGGGTTTCAAATTTTGTGCGTCTCCAAAATAACTTCCCCTGGGACCGCTATCGGTACCGAAGAGCGCTGTGGCATCAATGGAAGTATTGATCCAATCAATGATTTCGAGGTCCACGTTCCCTCTTACGTTAAATGTATTATACCTTGCCTTGGCACCTTCGCCGAAGTTTAACCATCCTCCCAACGAGTTCATACCGAAATTCAGATAGTATTTGGCGCTCTGATTCCCTCCCGAAAACTCTCCGTTTAAATCGAGATAGGGTCTGAAGGATCTCACGTATTCACTGGAATAATAATCAACATCCGGATATCTGTATTTATTACCCTTGCGATAATTTTCAATCATCTCTTCGCTGTACTGCGGATCCAGACCATCGTTTTTTCTGGCCTGATTATAATAGGTCATATAATCGGCTGAATTCAAGTATTTGGGTAATGCCAACGGCGTTGAAACCCCGTAATTTAACGAGATATTCTTCCTGTTTTCATTTACTTTCCCCCGTTTTGTGGTGATGAGAACCACTCCGTTAATAGCAGTACTACCGTAAAGGATGGCAGAATTTACATCCTTCAGTACGGTGATATCTTCAATCTCCGACAAGCGAAGGCCATCGATATCCCGAGGCAGTCCGTCCACCACAAACAGTGCATTTCCTGAAAGGGTTCCACTTCCGGTGATGTCGGCCACATCAATACTTATTCCGATGCCGCGGATAGTGGTATTTCCGAGCATGCCCAACGTACGGCCGGCCAAAACATCACTAACCCAAATTGAGTTGTCCGACTCGTTGATATCAGATGCCTTTAATGAGCTGACCGCACCCACAATGTTGTCCGTTTCTATTCTTTTGAATGCCACATTTACTGAATCTTTCTTTTCATCCTCTTCGTTGATTATTTCGGAATAGGCTCTCTTTCCAAGAGAAAGGTTGTAATTCGCAATAACTGAATGGAATGTGGAAAAGAAAAACAGTATGGAAACAATTATTATATGATAACTTTTCATTACTTCTGAAAATTTTTTAATTAATAACTCGAATTACCATCCTGGATTTTGAGGGAATCCTTCATATTGTTTGGTGAATTTAACCTGTATAGGCAGCCAGTTGTGTTTTTTCTCCACGGTTCTTCTTACGATTACCCGCTCCTTTATGTTGATTGGCTTACCATCAGGACCTCTGTCAAAGTCGATGGCCGTTTTATCCAGGTATCTGGGGTCCCCGTTTCTGTTCCATCTTCGCAGGTCGCAAAAACGGGCACCTTCCATGGCCAGTTCCACGGCTCTTTCTCTGACAATTTCCTCAAAGAAGAGATCGTTGCTGGCAGTATATTTCGGGTCAAGATCAGGTAACTGTGCCCTGTTTCTAACGACGTTAAACGCCTGTACGGCCGTCATGGTATAATTTCCGGAAGTAGCATTCGGGCTTCCACCGGTGCTGAAAAGAACCGCCTCGGCATACATCAGATAAATATCGGCCAGTCTCAGGTAGGGAACGTATTCCTGCAATCCGTTTGCCTGTGAAGTGTTGAAGCTTGCGCCCATGGGGACAAATTTTTTCCAGTAATAACCGGTCACACTGGGGGGATTAATCTGCGATCTGTGTCTTCCTCCGTTGTAAAGTTCTGCATACTTATCGAGGGCTGCATCGCGGTGAATCCGATCTCCGTCTTTGACCACAAATTTGTAAAAACGGGGTTCTCTTCCTGTCCAGGGATCGTCGGGATTATATCCGGAATTCGGATCATCAATGGGCAATCCGTTTGCCATTCCATAGTTTTGGATGTAATTATGGGTTGGTACATCGGCATCGGAGCCGCTGTTCAGTGCGAAAGATGAGGGCACTGTGGCACCCAGTGCCGACCATCTTACACGACCCCGGTCGTATATGATGGGTATCATGATGCATTCGGTTCCTCCGGTTCTTTGGTAATTGAGACGCCAGAAATTATCGGTCACAGTTTCCCATGTTTGCAGTTTGTAAATTCCGGTTTGATCTGCCAGTGCCAGCAGTTCGCCAAATGCCTTTGCAGCCTGGCTGGCCAGATCAGCATCATAGGCATTGGTACCTGTTGCCTCTTCATTGATCATCGGACTGGCGGCATACAGCAACGATTTACCCAGATAGCCGAGCGCATGAAATTTATTGATTCGGTCCTGATTGTGGCCCAAGGTGGCTTGGCCGGGCTGAGAATTATCCCAGTGGTTGGGTAACAGATCGGCTGCTGCCCTGAAATCCTGTGCCATCAGTTTCGCCGTTTCCTGAAAATTAAGTCTTTTAAATTCATCAGTCACCAGGCTTTCGGTGGGATCGAGTACCCGGTTTATATAAGGCATACCACCCCAGTAGCGACAGATCTCAAAATAAAACCAGCCTCTGAAAAATAGAGCCTGTCCCTTGATATGGTTTTTTTCTTCCGGTGTTCCTTCGAACAAACCTTCTTCATCAATCTTTGCCAATGCAAGGTTTGCAGCCCTTATTCCATACCATGCCCATTCCCATATTCTTCTGTCACGCGGGTTGGTACTGGTCACATTCACGGAAGTACCATAAAAATAAGTTTCATTGCCCCAGTAGTTGCCATAATCAAAATTGTAGGGTTTATTGTTTAAAGTTTCGTCAGCGAAAGAGTACTTATTCCATGCCCCTCCTTTATCGGGGTCCATGATGCAATTATACATCTGTTCCACGAAACCCTGGAAACTGTTGAAATTGCCAAATACATCTTTCTCTGTCAGGTCAGCCTCCGGTGCCTTATTCAGATAATCTTCACAGGACAATGCAGAGAAGAGTATCGAAAACGTCAATAAACTGTAGGTAATATATTTTTTCATTCTTTTCATGATGTTTAAAAACTTAAATCGATTCCTAAATTGATTCTGCGCATAGTAGGATAAGCGCCATCCTCTGCTGATCCTCCGGAGTAGGTATCTTCTCTGTCGTCGGTCAGACGTGACCAGAAGAAGAGATTATTTCCGTTGATGTAGATTCTCAAATTAGATATTCCGGAATTTTTCACCCATTTCATTCCTGTCAGTGAATAGGATATTTCTGCCGTACGCAACCTGAAAGAAGAAGCGTCGAGCAGATAATAATCGCCGATGTTTTCTGCCTGTGTCTTCCATCTGGGCAGGAAAGAGGTGGCATTCTGATTGTCTTTTGACCAATAATCCCTTACATGGGCAAAAAGAATGTCGGTATCAGCGTAGAAATTGTGCTGGCTTACATACCTGTTAACATTGTTTACGCCGTATAGCTGGACATAAGCACTGAAACGTTTATAGGAAGCTCCCAAAGTCAGGTTGGCCGTATTTTGAGGTACATTGGAATAACCTATCGGTGGTGTGTCTTCGCTGCTTTTTATGATGCCATCGGCATTGAAATCGATGATGTTGTAGTATCCCGGTAGTTTGTCCAGGTCATTGTTTTCAGTAGGAACACTTGCATAGACTTCATCCCAGTTGTTATAGAAACCGGAACTCAACTGACGTCTGTTCTGTCCGATCGGATAACCGGCATTTTTCAGGTAATCGTATTGTAAGGGGGCATCATCTCTGAATATCACCTCATTTTCGTTGTGGGTCAGTGCGAGACTGGACCACATAGTTGCGTCACGATTGATTTTTTTGTTAAAACCCAGTTCAATCTCGAAGCCGTTTGACTTTACCTGCCCCAGATTGGCGCTGGGTGGTGTAACACCAAAGAACGGGGGAATATTCCTGCTGCCTCCGGACATTAAGATATTTGTTCTGTCTTCCGTGAAATAGTCAAAACTTACAGAGAATAGATTTTTCAACATGCTGAAATCTACACCAAAGTTGTTTTTTAATGCCGTCTCCCACTGGATATTTGGATTGCCCACAACAGATTCACGGTAAAAATAGTAGGGACTGTAGCTGTTGGTGATGTTGCTGAGTCTCGCACGTCCGCCATAAGCATACTGTGAAGAATACAACCAACGTCCGCCGCTTACTTTGTCGTCACCCACCTTGCCAATACTGTATCTTAGTTTCAGGTTATCGACCCAGTCAAATTTATCAAAAAACTTTTCATTTGAGACAACCCAACCTAGGGCTACAGAGGGGAAAAAGGCGAACCGGTATCCGGGACCGAACTGCTCTGAGCCATTATATGCACCGTTGGCTTCAAACAGGTATTTGGAGTCATAATCGTATGTGGCCCTGAAAACCCAGTCTTCGCGGAAATTCTTAAACATACTGCCACGTGCGTATTCTTCCCGTTTGAAAACTCCCATGGCAGATACGTTGTGACGATCAAATCTGCGTGCATAATTTAATTGGCCCTGGTACATCATTCTCCTGAAAACCGGAATATATCCCGACCAGTTGGCATCGGAAATGGCTTCCTGACGGATGGTCCATGGGCGTATAATCCAGTCGTATTCTTCGGAAGAGATGGGCAACAGGACGGTGTATTCACTTGGATCCTGATCGGGTCCTTCGTACAAATTCGGATAAATCTGTTTGAACGGTACATTGGTCGCAGACTCATTGGGACGTATGCTGTTTGCATTATCATAAATTCCCCCTTCCGAGCGGATGCTGTTGTCATAAAATAGGGAAGCCTTTGCGGAAAGTCCTTCGGTGATAAATTTCAAATCCTGTTCCAGGCTGAGGTCGAAATTCAACTGGGTTTGGCGGGTCTGTCTGATACCGATGTTGTATACCGCCGCCAAAGGATTTACTGTATTGTTCCCGCCTTCCTGATAGGCCCCCCATCTGCCGTCGGGGTGCATTGGAATAAACAGATTGGGTGCCAGTCTGTAGGCTGATGCCCAGAGCCAGTGGTCGGCTCTGCCTGTACTGCCTTCGTTGTTGTAGTTTGTATTTTTTAAGCTGTAAAAACCGGAGATATCCAATTTCAGCTTGGTACTGTTTGTCAATTGTGCATCGATATTACTTCTGAAGTTAAACCGGTCAAAATTATAATTCGGATAATATCCTTTTCCGTTGTCATAATCTTCAAACATATCTCCTTCATGCAGGTAGGCCAGCGATCCGAAAAACTGAATTGCTTTACTTCCGCCTCTGATGCTTAATGTGGCTCGATGGGATAATCCCAGATCCTTGAACATGGCATCTGCCCAATCTACGTTCGGGTAAATCAACGAATATTCCTCCGATTGCGGACGCCTGTAACGCTGAACGATTTCATACGGAACATAGGCACCCCACGAGGGTTCATTTAAAACGACCTCCCTCTCAATCATCTCGTTTTTAGCCATCATGGCTTCATAGGAATCCAGCTTTTCCGGTAGTTTGGAAACCATTTGGCCCATGGTTGTGTAGTTGAAGTTGAGGACCGTTTTTCCCACCTGTCCTCTTTTGGTTGTAATCAGAATAACGCCGTTGGCACCTTTTACCCCGTAAACAGCAGTGGCTGAAGCATCTTTCAATACGGAAATGCTTGAAACTTCGTTCACGTCTACGTTATTCATATTTCTTTCCACACCATCCACAAGAACCAGTGGTTGGCCGCCGTTCCAGGTATTCTGTCCGCGAATGAAAATATTGGTAGAGCTTTCACCGGTAAGGATTCCACCGGGTTCTCCCGATGAAGTAAGCGAAACAATACCCGGTAATTGTCCAGATAACGCCTGAGAAATATCTGTCACTGTCCCAATTTTTTGCAAGTCCTCTTCACTGGCTATTGCCACCGAACCCACGACAGTTTCCTTCTTTTGTACTCCATAACCCACAACAATAACTTCTTCCAGTAACTCAGCATCTTCCGACATGACAATATTGATTGTTGACCTGCCGTTTACCGGAACAGTTTGACTTTGCATTCCGACATAGGTTACTTCCAAACTTGCGTTGGAAGGTACATTGAGCAGGTTGAATTTTCCGTCGAAATCGGTTACTGTTCCGTGAGTAGTCCCCTTTACCTGTATGGTCACACCAATTAATGGATCTCCGTTAATATCGTGTACTACCCCTGTTACTGATACGTTTTGAGAAAAGATACACAGTGAAAATGTCCATAATAACATGAACAAAATCCCTCTTGATAGAATTGAAATTTTACTTTTCATCTCATTTTTTCATTTGTTTAGATTAATAAAAAATAAATGTTTATCTGACGATCCGTTTCTATATATAATGCTTTTAAACAGTATGCTTTGATAAATTATTAAATTTGAATTAAATTTTTATTATTCACTCAAACCGTGCACGTATAACATATAGAATTGGAATATAAAAGTATAATTCAATTTCACATTGATTGTGAACAAGATAACTGTAAAACAAATAAATTTGATCTGATCGATCATTTTTTATAATATGTTTAAAATGAATTAATTAATTAATTTCGGTATTTGTAATTGTAAAAAATTTAAAAATCCATTTGCTACCTGTTTATATCGGTGTAAAACAGACTAGTTTGCATTGTGCTCGGGCACAAATATAAATCAATTCTTTACAGATATCAAAATAATTTACTTAATTAAAATTAAAAATAATTGGTTTTGATTAAAATTTCTTTATATGGCAATAATAGTACCATATTTATTACTTCCAGAACAATTTTTAATAATAAAATTCAGTATAGGAAACAGGAAAGGAAATTTAATATACGGTATTATTGAATCGCTTATAAAAGACAACATTTTCCCGGGTGATGATATCCAGCTGGACATAATTTTGTTTTTTCACCGGACTTTTAAAGATTAAATACTCTAACAGTGTTTTCATGGAGGAGAACCCCTGATATTCGGGTTCCTGTCCAATCAAGTAATCAATTTGCCCTTTTTTGAGTGCTTCCACGTTGGCTGCGGTTAAATCCATACAGATCATTCTGACCCCCTTTATATGATTGGTTTCGAGGTAATCGGCAATAAAGTTACCCCGTGAATTTAATACGACGATGGCGGGAACTTCCCGTTGACTTTGAAACAGCCGGGACAGATACATTTCGTTGTCCTCGGGTTCAGTGACAGAAAAAGGAATAGTCAGTATCAGGTTTGAGCATCTGTTGTTTTCAAGGTAGTCGGTAAATCCCTTCTTTCGAAGTACGGTGGTATTGGCGCTTTTGTCTCCTGTTCTGACCGCCTGAAAGATCGCGATATTGGCATGATCCGGAATAATGGAAGTGATTAGTTTGGCCATCATGAAGCCGCACACGTAATGATCAGCAGAGTAGAAGGCAAGCGGGGCTGTGGAATCAATGGTAGAATCCACGAATATATAAGGTATATCCCTGTCGTCCATTTTCTTGCACAGGTTGATCGTCTCCTCGGGAAAAGTAGGGCCAATAATCAATGCGTCCATTTCAAAACCGGCAATCTTTTCAAAAGTTTGTCGACAGGAGTAGATATCATATTGATTGTAAGTAAATATTTGCAATTCGATTTTTACATTTTCATATTCTTCCAATGCATGTCGGATGCCGTTGTGGATGCTTTCCCAATATGCGCCGAGAGATACCTCGGGAGTGGTCACAATAATCTTGTAACTCCTCTTTAAGGAAATGGCAGATACATGGATATTTGGCTTGTAATTTACTTCATCCAATACATGTTCAATGGCTATACGGGCCGTTTCCGACACGTTCCCCCGGTTGTGAAGTACCCTGTCGACTGTCCCTTTTGAAACGCCAGCCATCTTTGCAATGTCGATTATCCGGACTTTCTTTTGCATGTGTGATTTATTCAGTTAATTAATTTCTAATGGTCTTTTATTGAGACGCGGATATGTTGGTTGCATAAATAATTATGTGTTCGTGCACAAATATACAATTTATTTATTACCAAAAAAAGTTTGATTTGCGTTTTTAAAATAAAATGTGGATTAGAACTTCCGGCTCACCATTGGTAAATACCGGACTACCTAAAAAAAGAATGTGAATCAAGCGATTCGAGAATAGATATTAACGCTTTCATCTTACATTTTCCCGATATTTTATTTATGTTTGCAGAAGCTTAAAAAAACTGAATAATGGTACTACTGCTGCAGCAAAATCTGCCTGTGAGAAAGTCTGTTTGTGTATAATAGCACCCATTATATAAAGAATGAATAAAACCTTATTGGGGTTGATTTTTCTGCTTAACCCGATGCTTTTCAACATACCGGCATTGAGTAATGCTTATTTCCTTTCAGCGGATGACGGGGGGTACCACTCCTTGTTAAAAAATAGAATCGACCTGCAAGTGACAACCAAATATCCAGCAGTGAGCATGGGCAGCAATCCGGTCATCGACCTTTCCATACATGGGGGCAACAAACAAGTGGAAGATGCGTATGTTTACAAAGATGGAAAACCTGCTTATCTGTTTAATGCCATTCAGGGAGGTAAATATGAAACAGCCTCCGGGTTTGTTTTTCAAATAGTGACAGACAACGAATAAAAAAGTAAAAATGAGAAATGTATTTTGTGTGCTTTTGACAGGGCTGTTGTTATCCTGTGGAGCCAATCAACCGGAGAAGATCGACCGACAAGCGCTGGTGGCGCGGAACAGTCCCAAAGTGACTGCATTCGACAAACACGCTTCCCTCTCGCTGGGGAACGGGAACTTTGCTTTTACAGCCGATGCTACTGGCCTCCAGACATTTCCCGAGATCTATGCGAGCGGGGTGCCCTTGGGAACACAATCGCAATGGGGATGGCATAGCTTCCCCAACAAGGATAACTACAAGCCTGACGAGGCTTTGAAGAATTACAATTTCAGAGGTCGGGAAGAACCCTATGCGGTGCAGTTCAATGAACCAGGGAGGGCACAGGATGCAGCCAATTACTACCGGGTCAATCCCCACCGCCTCCATTTGGGGTATGTGGGACTGGAGCTGACAGATGATCACGGGGAGCCGATGAATGCGGAAGAAATAAGCGGCATCAGTCAGGAACTCAATCTGTGGGAGGGTGTCCTTCATAGCCGTTTTATGGTGGACAATGATTCTGTCGCCGTCGTCACAGCCGTTCATCCCGAAAAAGATATGCTGGTAGCAAAATTACACTCCTCTCTGATAGGCAAAGAGCAGATGAAGGTACATTTCCGGTTTCCCTATCCTACCGGCGGCCATTCCGACGATGCCACCGACTGGACTGTACCGGAAAAACACCGCACCGAGATCGTTTCTCAGGATGCACATTCCTTTATTTTGAAAAGAACACTCGATGAAACCATCTATTACGTTCGGGTGACCTACGAGGGAGAAGCTACCTTGACGGAGAAGGAACCACACTATTTTGTGTTGACACCTGGAGCTGACCAGTTCGCATTCACCTGTGAATTTTTGGAAGAGATGCCGCAGCAGACCGATTGCGATAGCCAGGCAGTGATGGATGCCTCTTCCCATTATTGGGCCTCATTCTGGCAGGATGGTGCCGCAGTGGACTTTTCCGATTGTACCGATGAGCGTGCTCCTGAACTGGAACGCCGCGTGGTGCTTTCCCAATATCTGATGGCCATCCAATCGGCAGGAATTTATCCACCCCAGGAGACGGGACTCACCTACAACAGCTGGTATGGTAAGTTTCACCTCGAGATGCACTGGTGGCACGCCGTTCATTTTGCACTCTGGAACAGACCAGAGCTGCTGGAGAGAAGCATGGACTGGTATGCTGCTGCCTATCCTAATGCCAAAGAAATTGCTGAACGACAGGGTTTTGAGGGTGCCCGCTGGATGAAGATGACCGACCCCTCGGCTATCGAAGCACCTTCGAAGGTGGGTTCGTTCCTGATCTGGCAGCAACCTCACTTCATTTATATGGCAGAACTTATTTACCGCAACAATCCGTCACAGGAGGTACTCGATCGATATGGCTTCCTGGTGGAGGAGACTGCGAAGTTTATGGCATCCTTTGCCACCTACGATGAGCTGGAAGGACGCTACCTGCTCAAAGGGGTTATCCCGGCTCAGGAGACCCTGCGCGCCTCCGAAACAATCAACCCACCGTTTGAATTGTCTTACTGGCACTACGGGATGACCGTGGCACAACTTTGGAGAGAACGCATCGGTCAACAGCGCGATCCCAAGTGGGACGAACTGATCGACAAGCTCTCGCCACTGGCCTACAATGCCGACGGGCTCTATCTGGCTTCGGAAGATGCGGTGGACACCTATAAAGATATTCGTTTCACCTCCGATCACCCCGCCGTGCTGGGTGCACTGGGGATGATGCCCCAGAATAAACTGGTGCGAACCGACTACATGCAAAATACACTCAACTGGATCTGGGAGAACTGGAACTGGGGTAAGACCTGGGGATGGGACTACCCGATGACCGCCATGAGTGCCGCCCGGCTGGGCGATCCGGAAAAAGCGGTGGGTGCCCTGCTGATGGATAAACGCACCAACACCTACCTGATAAACGGGCACAACTACCAGGATGACCGGCTGCGTGTGTATCTGCCCGGCAACGGTGGACTTCTTACCGCAGTGGCCATGATGTGTGCCGGTTGGGATGGAAACCAGGAGATGAATCCCGGATTTCCTAAAGATGGTACGTGGAATGTGAAATGGGAGGGTCTGAAACCCATGCCCTGAATAGAATGGTTACGGTGGCAGGTATCCGTGATGTGACGTGATACCTGCTTAATATTTTTTTCAATGAGGTACCTTTTTACTTTTTTACTCCTGCTGTCTATTGCCCCTATTTTGGGAGCACAACCAGCAGGCTATTGGCACGAGGTGCCCCGGGAGTTGCGATATACCCCCGAGGGGAATGATTTCGTGATTGTGAATGGTAACAAGCGCTTCAACAGGGCACTTTACGGCACCAACACCGCTTTCCGGGTTGAAACCGGTGATATGCCTGAGTTTGGCCTTTTTATGCCGCACATGGGCGGAAACATACAACTGGGTTTTCTTTCCGGAGATAAAAGCCTCTGGCTGAACGATGCCCGCCATATCAAATCGCGATACAGAGCTGGTAGCAGGATCTATGAGATCAATGACACGTTGCTGGGCACGGGACAGATTACCATCACCACACTGGCCATGGCCGATGCCGAGGGAATCATCGTAAAGATAGAGTCCAAAAACCTTCCTGCCGGGAGCCGGCTGATCACCACCTTTGGCGGAGCCAGCAACAGTCGTTTTTCCAGAAATGGGGATCTGGGTGTGGATGATCCTGAGGCTTTTTCCCTGAAACCCGAAGCCTGTGAAGGAAATCTTTTCACCTATCGTAATGAGTCGTTCCTCCTTACATATGGAGCCGGTACACGGGGTGGCCCCCGCAACACGGTGGGGACTTTTTCTCAGGGAACTACCCTGAAGAGTGGCTCACCTTACAGCATGGAGTCGGTTTCTGCCCTGGTTCAGTCGCAAGTAACCGGCAACAAACCAATNNCGAGGCGGACCCCGCAACACGGTGGGAACCTTTTCTCAAGGGACAACACTGAAGAGTGGTTCACCCTACTGCAGGGAGTCGGTTTCCACCCTGGTACAGTCGAAAGCAACCAACAACAAACCAATCCTGGTGGCTCAAACCCCGCTGACAGGCAATCCGGTTTATTTTGCCATCAAAGCGGAAAACAAACAAACAATCTCGCCGGCAGAACTCGCATTCTTTTTCGACAAATCCGAAGAGAGAAGAGCGACCATCGCTTCCTCGGTGGTGATGCATACGCCCGATCCCTTTTTGAATACACTGGGAGGCGTGTTGAGCATCGCGGCCGATGGAATCTGGGACGATGAAACCCGGGTGTGGCAAC
Organism: Proteiniphilum sp. UBA4084; assembly: GCA_002383605.1. Classification (GTDB taxonomy): domain Bacteria; phylum Bacteroidota; class Bacteroidia; order Bacteroidales; family Dysgonomonadaceae; genus Proteiniphilum. The sequence continues at coordinate 22,533 of DFYK01000094.1, forward strand.
ATGGTGCCATTGGCTGGCGCATGCCCCTCAACGGCTGGAGAGCTGCCTATACCGGTGATGCCATCGGCTGGCATGAAAGAGCCAGAAAACATTTTGACGGGTATGCCGCATCGCAGGTGACCACTGTGGAGCCACTGTTTGCACATCCGGCACAGGACAGCATGTTGAATCTTACCCGTGCCGAAAAGCGGTGGGGTACACAGATGTATAGCAACGGTTACATCTCCCGCAACCCGCGTAACAGCACCCAGATGCATCACTACGACATGAACCTGGTCTATATCGATGAACTGCTCTGGCATTTTAACTGGACGGGCGATATGGACTATGTAAAAGAGATGTGGCCTGTGTTGAAACGCCACCTCGCCTGGGAGAAAAGAAACTTCGATCCCAACGACGACGGTCTCTATGATGCCTATGCCTGTATCTGGGCCAGTGACGCGCTGCAATACAACAGCGGGGGAGTCACCTACTCCTCGGCCTACAACTTCCGGGCAAACCGGATGGCTGCAGATATCGCGGAGAAGATAGGGGAAGATCCGACACCCTACCGCAATGAAGCCGACAAGATTCTGCAGGCGATCAACAGCACGCTGTGGTTACCTGATCTGGGATGGTGGGCAGAGTACAAAGATATGATGGGCAACAAGATGATGCATACCCGTGCCGGTGTCTGGAGTGTTTATCATGCCATCGATTCCGATATCCAAACCCCTTTCCAGGCTTATCAGGCCACACGTTATATCGACAAAGAAATACCCCATATTCCGGTGAGAGCCAAAGGGCTGGAAGAGGATCATTACCAGACCATCGCCACCACCAACTGGCTGCCCTACTCCTGGTCGGTGAACAACGTAGCCTTCGCGGAGGTGGCCCATACCAGCCTTGCCTACTGGCAGGCCGGCAGAAACGAGGAAGCATTCAACCTCTTCAAAAGCAATATCCTCGATGGCATGTACCTGGGATCGAGTCCCGGTAATATCGGTCAGATCAGTTTCTACGATGCCGCAAGGGGAGAGTGTTACCGCGACTTCGGCGACCCTATCGGCGTATACTCCCGGGCACTTGTTCAGGGCCTCTATGGAATTCTGCCTGATGCGATGAATGACAAGCTGGTTATTCGTCCCGGATTTCCTGCTGAGTGGGAGTATGCCTCCCTGAAAACTGCTAACGTGGATTTCAATTTCAGGAGAGATCAGCAGACAGATTATTACACCATCATTCCTTCTTTTGAAAGAGAGATGGCACTTACGCTCCAGCTAAAAGTGCCATACGACCGGATCAAACATATCCGGGTAAACGGAGAAAAAACCGACTGGCAACCTCTTGATGCTGCGGGCGATCCGATGATCAGCATCGCCTGCAATCCTGCCGCCGAGTACCGGATAACCATTGAATGGGAAGGTGAAAAGGTTGACAACACGCCAGCGGAGTATGTAGCTGCGCAGGGTGATAGTCTGACTATCCACAGCAATGGACCTGTGACGGAGTTGTATGATCCACAACGGCTATTGCAAGATGCTGTTGTCAAGGAAGAAACAGTTACAGGAACAGTGAATGGTGCTTTGGGTCATCGGACAATCTTTCTGAAAACCGTCCAGGGCCACCTTTCGTGGTGGGAGGCGGTGGAAGTGGAAGTCACCGAACCGTTTGACGTGGCATACAACCCCGAAGAGGAACGGCTCAACTTTGCCATCATCAACCATACGGCTCAATCTGTCCGAATAGGGTTGAAAGTAAATGGCTATACCATCCACCCCGCAGTGATGATTCCTGCAAAAGGGAAGTCAACATCTTTCACGCTACCTGAACAATATGTCTGCATGGGGACTAACCGGGTGGAACTGAGCAGCAACGGAACCACCTTCTTTTCCCGGGATATCGTCAACTGGAATATCCGCAATCACCAGGCAACGTACGAACCCATCTGCATGGATCAATATCTGAATACTGCTGTCAACCATATCTTCACACAGGAATATCTCTCGCCGCGCTCTCCCTATACCACCCTGCAGATACCAAAACAGGGTATCGGTGAATGGTGCCATCCCGCTCTCACAGCGGAGATCGATGATTCGGGCCTCCGAAGATCGAGCAAAGACAATATTTTTCAAACTCCATTTGGAATACCCTTCCGCACCCCTTCCGATCAGCGGCATAACATTGCCTTCACCAGCCTATGGGATAACTACCCGGAGGAGGTGATCGTACCCCTAAGCGGTAAATCGTCTCATGCCTACCTGCTGATGGCAGGCACCACCAACCACATGCAGGCACATGTGCCCAATGGTGAAGTGGTTGTTCGCTACACGGATGGAAGCGAGTCGTTGTTGACCCTGGTGAATCCCGAAAACTGGGTGCCCATTGAACAGGATTTCTACCTCGATGGGGCGGCATTCCGGTCGGATCTTCCCCGTCCATACCGGGTAGCGTTGAAGAGCGGGAAGGTAAGCCGCAATTTCGATGAGGATATACCCTCTGACGAAGTATATGGCAGATCGATCGATGGTGGTGCCGGCGTGATACTCGATCTCCCGCTCGATCCGCTAAAGGAGCTGGAGAGTTTGCGGGTGAAAACCATTGCCAACGAAGTCATCATTGGTTTGATGTCGGTTACATTGGTGCGATAATGAATGAACAAAAAAGATATGACACGAAGAACAATTACCCTTGCTATGACAACGCTGATTTTTTGTCAGCTTTTGTCAGCACAGCAAACGGCCATACGCACAGGGCGTAGGCACCTTGGCCATGCCTGAAAGTGTGGAAAGAAACCAGTGACGACAAGTATCACGATTATGTGATGGATTGGGCGGTAACCCCTACCGTGACGGGAGCTTCGAATATTACATCGGCGAGAAGATCAGGGATAATGACGCCAAGGCGGCCGGCCCCTTTATCATGGGTTGCCTCGAATTAAATAAATAACCATTGTGACTATGTACAGGCTTTCAGGATTTTCTCTCCTTTGCTTTTAAGAAAAAATTACCATACAATGAAGACAAATAAAAAAATAATTCTGTTGGTGTTAGCTACGCTGCTCACTTCCCCATTTTTTGGCAAAGAGCTTTTTCCGGACGGAACACCCATACCCGACTGGTTCAGACCATACGAAAAAGTCGATTTCAATCAGTTGGGGAAGCTGTACAAAATCACCTATTACGGTGTGATGAACGACAGTACCCTCCTTCAGACCGAGCAGATACAGGCGGTGATCGACCGGGCCCATGCGAACGGTGGGGGAGTAATATTTGTGCCGCAAGGGGTTTATCTGAGCGGTGCTCTCTTCTTCAAACAAAATACCCATCTTTATCTGGAGAAGGATGCGGTGCTGAAGGGGAGCGACGATATCAGCAACTATCCTGTTCTGTCCACCCGGATAGAAGGCCAGAGCATCGATTACTTCTCGGCCTTCATCAATGCCGACGGGCTCGACGGCTTTACCATCTCGGGTGAGGGAACAATCAACGGAAACGGACTGCGTTACTGGAAATCATTCTGGTTGCGTCGCCGGGTGAATCCCAAGTGTACCAATCTGGATGAGATGCGCCCGCGACTGGTTTTTATTTCGAACAGCAAGAATGTGCATCTCACCGGCGTGAGCCTGATCAATTCACCCTTCTGGACCACCCATCTGTACAAGTGTGAGAATGTAAGACTCTCCAACCTGACTATTTTTGCTCCACGGGAGCCGGTGAAAGCACCCAGTTCCGATGCTGTGGACATTGATGTGTGCAAGAACGTGCATATTGCCCGTTGCTCCATCTCGGTCAATGACGATGCCATTGCCCTGAAAGGGGGGAAAGGGCCGCTGGCTGACAAGGATGACAACAACGGTGGCAACAGCAATGTGATCATCGAAGATTGTAACTTTGGATTTTGTCATGGCGTGCTCACCTGTGGCAGCGAATCAATTCACAACCGAAACATTGTCGTACGACGTCTACAGGTCGACCAGGCTGTACGCCTGCTCTGGCTGAAGATGCGCCCCGACACGCCCCAGAACTACGAATATATTTTGGTGGAAGATATTACCGGCAATGCTAGCAGCTTTCTCTATATAAAACCCTGGACACAGTTTTTTGATTTGCAGGGACAGGCTAAGATGCCGCTTTCCTATGGCAGCCATGTCACCCTGCGCAACATCACCCTGGAGTGTAATACTTTTTTTGATGTGAATGAGTCGGATCAGTATGTTCTCTCTGATTTCACGCTCGAAAACCTCCACATCACCGCACAAAAGGACGATATACCGCAGGGTTTTATCCGCAATCTGAAGTTGAAAAATATCACGATAAACGGTCAGAAACGCTTCTGATCAGGAGTGAACCCACTTCACCCATTTTGGGCTGTCACTGTATCCCGACGTGACGACGGTCTCAATAAATTGCATGCCTCTTACCCCGTCGTATACGTTGGGGAAGTCGAGCATATTTTCTGTGGGAGTCTCACCCTGTTGTAGTGCCATCAAGGTGAGGCTGAAGTTACGGTAAATATTGGCGAATGCTTCAATAAATCCTTCGGGATGCCCTGCGGGCGTACGTGCATTCCAGAGGGCCTGACTGCCAAGATAGCTGTTGTTGCCGATGCGTATGATCTCTTCCGCCTTATCTCCCCATGTTACGCGCAGCTCGTTCGGGTTTTCCTGTATCCATTGCAAGCCTCCCCGGTCGCCATACACCCGTATATTCACCTTATTGGCTTCTCCGATGGCTATCTGAGTGGCAGAAAGGAGGGCCCTTGCACCCTGTTCCAGGCGTAGAAAAGCGGTACCGTCATCGTCGATCATCCGACCCGGTACAAAGGAGTTGAGCTCGGCACACAGTTCCTCCACTTTCAGTCCGGTGACATATTCACACAGGTGCCAGGCATGCGTGCCAATGTCGCCCATGCAACCTGCTTTACCCGATAACTGCGGGTCGGTACGCCATCCGGCATTGTTTCCCTCCTGCAGCTCGATGCGATCGGACAGCCAGCCTTGTGGGTATTCCACATAGACGCGTCTGATTTTGCCCAACTCACCGGCAGCTATGCGGGCCTTCATCTCTTTTACCGCGGGATATCCGGTATAGACATGTGTCAAAGCCAGTACCAATCCGGTTTCCTCCACTTTCTGCTGAAGTTTTATGGCCTCCTCCAGGGAGAAAGTCATCGGTTTGTCCAGCACCACGTGGATGCCGCGTTCCAATGCCATCATGGCCGGTTCGAAGTGCTGTTTGTTGGGTGTGACGATGACCACAAAATTCATTCTTTCCGCTTCGGGCAGTTCCATCTCGCGGTCAAACATCTCCTGATAGGAACCATAGATACGGTCATCGGGCAGGAAATAGGCACGCCCCGAACTCAGTGACCGTTCCGGGTCGGAGCTGAAACAACCGCACACCAGTTCAATCATGTTTTCCATCAATGCGGCACGCAAATGAATGGCGCCGATAAAGCCGGTCTTGCCACCGCCTACCATGCCCATTCTTAATTTTCTGTTTTTCATATAATTATTTTATTTATGGAGCAACATCCTCTTTCGAGAAGAAAGCATCAAAAGCATGTGCTGAAGGTTGGAAATCGATCTGTTTGGTGAATGCGCAGGACTCGCGGGCGCCCTGTTCGCGATCCATGGCACTGTCTTCCCACTCAATGGAGAGCGGCCCCTGGTAGTTTATCGTGTTCAATGCACGGATGATTTCTTCAAAATTGATTTTGCCCCTGCCCACACTCCGGAAGTTCCAAAAGCGGCGTGGGTCGCCAAAGGCGAGGTGTCCGCCAAAAACGCCCACCTGTTTGGGGGTGTCACTCCAGTAGACATCTTTCATGTGTACATGAAAGATGCGTTCGGGGAATGCATAGATGAAATCCACATAGTCCACTCCCTGGTAGCCGAGGTGGCTCGGATCGTAATTAAATCCGAATGCCGGATGGCGGTTTACCGCTTCCAGTGCCCGACGTGCCGAAAAGGTGTCGAAGGCAATCTCTGTGGGGTGTACTTCCAGTGCAAAGCGGATACCCATTTTTTCAAATTCGTCCAAAATGGGTGTAAACCGGCGGGCAAATTCAGCATAGCCGGCCTCGATCATCGATTCCGGTACAGGTGGGAATGCATAAAGCAAATGCCAGATGGGGCTGCCGGTAAAACCGACCACGGTATCCACACCCAGTTCTTTCGCGGCTTTGGCAGTAAGGATCAGCTCTTCTGCGGCCCGTTGCCGCACGCCTTCCGGTTCCCCATCGCCCCAGATGTAATCGGGCAGGATACCCTTGTGGCGTTCATCAATCCGGTCACACAGAGCCTGCCCCACCAGGTGTGAGGAGATGGTGCGCAGTTGCAGTCCATGTTTTGTCAGCAGATTTCTAATACCCTGATAATAGGTAGGGTCGGTGTTTCGCACATCCAGGTGATCCGGCAGCCCGATCTCAATGCCATCATAACCGAATTCTTTTGCTTTGATACAAACATCTTCCAGAGATAAGTCTCCCCATTGCAGGGAATACAACGTGACCAGTCTTGCCATGATACGATATTTTGTTTTTTACATGTTGGTTATTCCATTTTGAACCAGTCCAGTGAAACCCTTCCGCCGTCGTTGTTGCTCACCGGCCGGGAGCAGAAGAAACCCACCTTGGCACCGATCCATTTCCCTTCGCGCGCCTGAAACGGTTTTCCGAGAACAGAATAGGTTGTACCGTCTGTACTGTAGCTGAAGAGACATTTGGCGTCGGGCGTAACTTTCACACGGAGGTAGAGTGTAGCTTCACTCAACGTCACACTTCCGTTAACACTCTCTTTTGAACCTTTGTCGGCGTTGATGCATTCATTTTGAGAAAGCACAAATCCTTTGTCGGTCTTCTCGAGTGAGAGCAATCCATAATCCATGCCCATCACAACCAGCCCGGTACGTTCTCCTTTGATGGCCGCTGAAGGCTGGAAGGAAAGCTTCGCCGTTGCTGTAAATTCGTTGGAAGGGAATTTCTGCAACAGCAGGTTGGGCACATCCCACAAATTTATATAATTTTCTGATACGGGGACCGAATAGAGGTGTAATTTTTTGGATCCTTCATCTGCGAAATACCACCAATCCATTGGGTTGGCATGCCACTGCCACTGCAATCCGAGCAGACTGGTCCCGAACGAGTCGCTCTCTGCCGGGGTTATGATGGGGTGAGAGCCTCCTGTTTTTGGTTTGCGGTATGTCTTAACCGGCTCTCCGCAACCATCATTGTCTTTGTCTGCACCAATCACAGGCCAGTCGTTTTTCCACGTCATCGGTTGCAGATGCACGATGCGTCCCATGGCTCCCACATCCTGGAAGTGGTAGAACCAGTGTTCCCCCTGGGGTGTATCGACCCATGCGCCCTGGTGGGGGCCGTTTATTGCTGTTTTACCCTGTGCCATCACCACTTTGCGCTCGTAGGGNNCCATCTTTTTTATAGAACTTGGGTCCTTCAATGGTCGGGTCATCGGCATGCCCATCGTAGATGATTCTTCCCGGTGTGATTGCCTTTGTACCCTCTTCGTTCATTTCGGCGATATTGAGCACACTTTTGATGCCGGCACGACTTCCGGCGTAGGCATATACGAGGTAGGCTTTGCCATTGTCGTCCCACAAAGGAGTAGAGTCGATGAGCCCTTTGCCTTCCTTTACCAACACCGGATCGCTCCATTTTCCGGCCGGATCTTTGGCCTTCAGCATATAAATACCATAATCGGGATCGCCGTAGTAGATGTAAAACTCACCTTTGTGGTGCCGGATAGATGGAGCCCATACACCATTTCCATGTTGCGGTGAAGAAAAAAGATCATCCGGTTTAAGCCGGTCGATCGCATGACCAATCAGCTGCCAGTTTACCATGTCTTTGGAGTGCAGAATGGGCAGCCCCGGCACACAGTTAAAGCTGGAGGCGGTCATATAATAGTCGTCACCCACGCGGCAGACATCCGGAT
>DFYK01000015.1:0-3109 GCA_002383605.1 Proteiniphilum sp. UBA4084
TGAAGGGAGGGTACGACCTGGCAAATTCCTATGTAATAGGAGACCGGATTACCGATATGCAACTGGCTGAAAATATGGGATGTAAATCCATATTTTTAAGTAACGATTCACACTCCGGCGCCGCACTGTGCACCCCGGACTGGGGGGAGATCTACCGCTTCCTGAAAGCCACACCCCGCACAGCAACAGTCCGCCGCCAGACTTCAGAAACAGATATTTTGGTGGAGGTCAACCTCGACGGCAGAGGAAAGAGCGACATCGCTACCGGCATAGGCTTTTTCGACCATATGCTGGAACAGATTTCGCGCCACGGCAATATCGACCTGACCGTGCAGGCCAAAGGCGACCTCCACATAGACGAGCACCACACCATCGAAGATGTGGGCATCGCCCTGGGAGAAGCTTTTTTTGAGGCACTCGGCAAAAAGAAGGGGATCGCCCGATATGGTTTCCTGCTGCCAATGGACGACAGCCTCGCACAGGCAGCCATCGACTTCGGCGGCCGCCCCTGGCTTGTCTGGAATGTTACTTTTGGACGGGAGTTTGTGGGTGACATGCCCACTGAAATGTGCATGCACTTCTTCAAGTCGTTCAGCGACAATGCCCGGTGCAACCTCAACATCAAGGCGGATGGTGAAAACGAACACCACAAGATTGAGGCCATCTTCAAAGCATTCGCCCGTGCCATCCGCATGGCGGTAGAACGCGGAGAAGAGGGCGGAATTCCAAGTACGAAGGGGGTATTTTAGCTGTCAGCGATCAGCTGTCAGCCATCAGCGATCAGCTGTCAGCTTTCAGCGATCAGCTGTCAGCTTTCAGCCATCAGCGATCAGCCATCAGCGATCAGCCATCAGCGATCGGCTGTCAGCTTATGAGGAGCAAGATTGTTAAGGGCAGCGGTTAGCAAGTCAGGANNAGGAATCAGGAATCAGCTGTCAGGAGTCAGCACATTGGCACATTGGCACATTAGCAAATTAGCAAATTAATTATGATTGCAATTATAAAATACAACGCAGGCAATATTACATCGGTCGAGAATGCAGTAAAGCGGCTCGGGCTTCCCTGCAAGGTGACCGACAACATTGATGAGATACTCTGCGCCGACAAGGTTATCTTTCCGGGTGTTGGCGAAGCGAAATCAGCCATGAACTATCTGAAAGAAAGAGAGTTGGATGATGTGATTAAATCATTACTTCAACCCGTACTGGGCATCTGCCTGGGACTGCAACTGATGTGCCGCCATTCGGAAGAAAACGATACCGACTGTCTTGGAATCTTTGATGCAGAGGTAAAGAAGTTTCCCGCCCGCGACATCGTCCCGCACATGGGATGGAACAATCTGGAAAGAGTGCGTACTCCCCTTTTCAGGGATTTCGATATAGACGATACCGTCTATTTTGTGCACGGCTACTACGCAGAGCTTTGTCGGGATACCATTGCCGAATGCAATTATATCCTGCCGTTCAGCGCCGCCATGCGAAAAGACAATTTTTATGCCACGCAGTTTCACCCCGAGAAATCGGGCCGCGTGGGAGAACGAATTTTAGAAAATTTCCTGAGATTATGAACCGCCAGTTGCCGGCAGATTGCCTGTACCTGTCCATATCCATCTCAGCCAATCCATATCAATCTGTCATATGAGAATCATCCCTGCCATAGACCTCATCGGAGGCAAGTGCGTCCGCCTTACGAAGGGCGATTACAGCACAAAAAAGATATACAACGAGAATCCGCTGGAGGTAGCGAAAGAATTTGAGGCCCACGGCATCCGCTACCTGCATCTGGTGGACCTCGACGGGGCCAAGTCACAGCACATCGTCAACCACCGGATACTGCAAGCCATCACCACGCAGACCGCATTGCAGGTCGATTTTGGCGGCGGCATCAAGTCGGACGAAGATGTGCGGATCGCCTTCGAAAACGGAGCCAAACAGATTACCGGTGGCAGCATCGCACTGCAGCAACCCGACCTGTTTCTGCGGTGGTTGAAGGAGTATGGTGCAGAGAAAATCATTCTCGGTGCCGACAGTCACCACCGCCGTATAGCCACCCACGGCTGGCAGCAACAGTCGGAGACAGATGTGGTCGACTTCATCGCCGATTATGCCGGCAAAGGCGTCCGCTACACCATCTGCACCGATATTTCGAAGGATGGCATGCTGGAGGGCCCCTCCCTCGATCTCTACAAGGAGATCCTGGAGCAAACCGACCTTCATCTGATTGCCAGTGGCGGCATCTCTTCGGTAGCCGAGCTGCACGCGCTGCAGCAGCTCGGCTGTGAGGGAGCCATCATCGGCAAAGCCATCTATGAAGGAAAAATCAGATTGAAAGAATTAAAAGACTTTATCTAAATATTGATTGAATTGTTCTCTTCAACTGTATCTTATTTACCGGCCCGTTACCGCCTTACAGGCTATCTGATAAGANNAGCTGATAGCTGAAAGCTGAACGCTAAACATACAAACCGCTGAATATAAAAACATTCCATAAAAAAAGCTGATCGCTGATCGCTGACAGCTGACAGCTGACCGCTAACAATTATGCTAAAAAAAAGAATCATTCCCTGCCTCGACATCAAAGACGGACGCACCGTGAAAGGCGTGAACTTCGTCGGTCTCCGTGATGCAGGCGACGCGGTAGAGCTTGCCAGACGCTATGTGCTGGAAGGCGCCGACGAGCTGGTGTTCCTGGATATCACCGCCACGGTAGAGAACAGGAAAACGCTCACAGAGCTGGTCAAGAAAGTGGCGGAAGCCATCAACATCCCCTTCACGGTGGGTGGCGGCATCCGCACACTCGAAGATGCACAGGCCATCATCCGGGCGGGCGCCGACAAGGTGAGCCTGAACACATCCGCCGTAGACCATCCCGAGCTGATCACCGAGATAGCCGGACAGTTTGGCAGCCAGTGCGTGGTGCTGGCCATCGACACCAAGCTGGAGGAAAACGGCGAGTGGATGGTCTATGTACATGGCGGCAGGACCGCCACCCCACTCCGCACCGTCGATTGGGCCAGGGAGGGCGAGCGAAGAGGTGCCGGTGAGATCCTGCTCACCTCAATGAACAACGACGGCACCAAAAACGGCTTTGCGATAGACATCACCCGAAG
>DFYK01000015.1:3124-3287 GCA_002383605.1 Proteiniphilum sp. UBA4084
TTCCATTTTGGCGAGATTCCTGTGCCCGAGCTCAAACAATTTTTAAAAGCACAAAATATACCCGTGCGATAGTCATCGGGATAACAATATAAATAATCAACCAAAAAACAGATAAAGTGAACATCGATTTTAAGAAAAACGAAGGATTGGTGCCGGTCGTGAT
>DFYK01000015.1:3421-4768 GCA_002383605.1 Proteiniphilum sp. UBA4084
GAGGAGACCGCCAGGGGGTTCCTCTACGAGCTGGAAAGGGTCATTGAGCAACGCATCAGCGACAATCCGGAAGGATCCTATACTGCGAAGCTGTTCAGTAGAGGAGTAAATAAAGTAGCCCAGAAGGTGGGCGAAGAAGCCGTAGAGCTGGTGATTGAAGCCAAGGACGACAACATCGACCTTTTCAAGAACGAGGCAGCCGACCTGCTGTATCATTTCCTGATCCTGTTAAAGACGAAAAAGCTGAAGCTGGAAGATATTGAAGCAATCTTGGCCGAAAGACATAAGTAACGTACTTTTCAGACGAAACCCCTGAAAAAATAGCTTTTTGTATTCTGAAAAGTACAAATATTCTACAATATTGTATTTAACATAATGCAATTAAGATCCCTTCCGGCAGATGATCCACACTTTTCGTTCGTCGGAGAGTGTGGTGGCGAAGAGATAGAGATCGCCCCCGTCTGTCAATCCGGTCTTGCGACGGATCTCGGCGACCGTCATCGGAAAATTGCGGACAGCGATGTTCGCTTTTTTTGTTTCCTGCAGGAAGAGACGGATGTTGTTCCGGTTGGGCACGAACAACTTCTCCACCTCAAAAATACGGCCGGGAAAATCGCTTATGAGATGGTCCGAAGTGTAGAGATGACTGTTTCGGTGCAGCTTCTTCACCCGATGGCTGTATGCCACTGTGTTGAAAGCCCCCGCTTTCAGGATCGACGCATTGGGTTCGTACAGATAACGCCCCGGGGCGTCGGCAAATGAAATGTCTGCCTGCTGCTCCTGCGCCATGGTAAATGAAAAACGATCCTTTTCGCCCGACCGTTTCAGGTTCACGGCCACATACTGCGGTGCCTCCCCGGCTGTTTTCGATAGCAGAAAAAGCAACTCCCTGCACTCATTGTCCACCGACACCACATGCACCTCGCTCACATTGCCCAGCGTCTTCAGGGCAAGAGAAATATCCAGCATGGGAGAATACTTGACCATCACCTGCCCCGCCTTCTCCAGCAACAACTCATTTATCTCTGTCAGGTCCGGCGTGCAATCCCCGATCCGGAATACCTTCCTGCCTGCCTCATCCCGTCGTGCAGGATCAAGATAAATCAAGTCGTATGGGGCAGCGTCCTCCAGGAAATGCGCTGCATGGTCGCAATGCACCGTGGCATGGTGTAATCCCAACACACCAAAATTGTGTTCCGCAATGCGGCACAACTCCCCGTTCTGCTCCACGTAGTCCGCTTCCCGGAAAAGAGGCGACATAAAAGAAAAATCGATCCCCATGCCGCCGGTCAGATCCGCAAACCGTCCGTTCCCTTTTTTCGCAGAATCCTCAGCAATCACCGAAAC
>DFYK01000087.1 GCA_002383605.1 Proteiniphilum sp. UBA4084
GCTCCCTAGTTTTGCAAGTATTGGGATAGAATCGCTGAACCCAAAGGAAATGAATCCAATGCGCCATTCCCTTACCTGCGTACCGCTGAAATGTACCTGATAAAAGCGGAGGCATTAAATGAAATCAATCAAAATCCGACACAAGCGGCTAAAGATGCATTGAATGCTGTTCGTCACCGCGCGGGATTGGACGATACTCCGGCTAACAATTATGCTGACTTCAAAAAGGCAGTTTTAGCTGAAAGACGTATGGAGTTTGCCATGGAAGGGCATCGTTGGCATGACCTGGTGCGTTTGTGCACATTAGATGAAATAAAAGAGCTGGTAGGCATGGCGAAACCGGGAGTGGTACCAAGAGCAGCCAACTTCCTGTTACCTATTCCAAATAACGATCGAATTATTTCTAACGGGAGGTTAACTCAAAACGAGGGATACTAATCTTTCATAATTCGAGCAGGAACAGGATTCCTGTTCGAGTTTACAATTACATATAATATCTATACAGATGGTATCTAAATTGTTTATATTATCCGGTTTACTATTTGTTTTTTCTTGTCAACAGCCCGACAAGCAGGAAAGCGTGGCTGACCTGCCTATTGAAGAAGGAGAGGTCGTTATTGATACCCAAATGGTGGAATATCTGTTCCCTCCGGGAAAAGATATTCTTACTGGCGGAGATGGGGCTATATCCATCCCGATAGATCATACCAAAAGTTTCTGGATATGGGGGGATTTTTTTTTAGGTGAGATTAACGATAACCAGAGAGCAGAATCATCCCCATTTATCATGGGGAATGTATGGCAACTACTGGATGGAGAATCGGTAAAGACCATAACCGGAGGTAGTATAAAAAAACCCGAATCTTTACTGAAAACAGAAAGTGTTGACGGGTATCCGGCCGTTCTTTGGCCTATGCATGGTTTTGTAAAGAACAATATAGTGCATGTATTTATGTCCACTATTGTTCAAACAGGGACGGGAGCCTGGGATTTTTACTGGCATTCCACGGTGTACTACCGGTTAAATCTTCCGGATTTATCCATTATTGATAAACAGGAATTGCTGACCCGGGAACAGACAAATGCCCATTTCGGGTTTGGGGTAACCGAGCACGATGGCTTCTATTACATATATGGTTCAAATCCACAAGAAGACTTCACTGCGGGATTGCACGTGGCCAGGGCCCGTTTAGTAAATGACAAGTTGCAAAATTGGGAATATTTTGACAACAACAACTGGGCAACCAATGCGAAAGAGAGCAAGCCTCTGGAGGGTATTGACATTCCTGTTTCAGAACAATTTAGTGTCTTCAAACATGAAGACAAATTTATCCTGTTAACTCAAGACAGGTTCAGACCGGACATTTACACGTTTATCGCCGACACACCTGTAGGGCCTTGGACAAATAAAAATAATATTTACAAGATACCTGAAGGAGAAGATACTACATTATTTACCTATAATGCAATGGCTCATCCACAGTATGGTCCGGAGGATAAATTATTGGTAAGCTATTGTGTCAATGCAAAACATATACCCGATTTATACACAGATGTGTCTATTTATAGACCAAGATTCTTTTGGATATCGATTAACATCCGATGAATTTTATACATTCTGCCTAAAAACAGTTATTTATTCGCCGGATAGCCTCCTCTGTCTTCTCGTGACTATTGAACGCCGTAAGCCGGAAATAGCCCTCTCCCTCAGATCCGAAGCCCACGCCCGGGGTACCCACGATATGGCATCTATCAAGCAGGAGATCGAAAAAACTCCATGAATCAAGCCCGGAGGGACATTGAAGCCAGATATAGGGAGCGTTCTCACCGCCAAAAACGGTAAACCCTTTTTCGATCAATCCTTCACGGATGATGCCGGCGTTGTGCATGTAGTATGCCACCATTTCCCTTATCTCCTGCTGCCCCTGCGGGGAATAGACTGCTTCGGCAGCACGCTGCACAATGTAGGCGGTGCCGTTGAACTTGGTGGACTGCCGTCTGTTCCATAACCCATGAAGTGAAACCATTTCTCCGTTGCTTGCACGCACCTTTAACGATTTGGGGACGACGGTATAACTGCACCGCAGACCGGTGAAGCCTGCATTCTTGGAGAAAGAACGCTGCCATCCGCTTCTTTGATTCGTCAGTTAACCCATCGCCGAGCTTTCAGGGGTACTTTCCACCGCCACATTTTTGAAATAGGGAAAGGTATACAGAATCTCGTTATTTCCGACAAAACAGAAGATGACCAGAGAAAAAAACGAAGAGTTGAAATTAAACTCTTAACGAAAGCCGAAATGACTTCTACTCTGGAAATGTATGTAAATTTCGTATTGTAGGAACTGACTATACAGGACTTCACTATGATAGAAGTAGGTTATCAAAAAAAGTGATTGCGGGTTTGGAATTGAATTGTGAATGTTGAAATTTGGAATCAGGGTTGAATTAGCTGTAAAAAGGTGGTAATTGCTTATTCCACATTTCAAAATATCTAGTACCTAGTTGATAAAGTGATAAATGCGTTCCTTCTTCAACCAGGTTCCCGTTTTCGAGTATCACAATTTTATCTGCATTAACTGTAGTACTTAAACGATGGGCAATCATGATGATCGTTTTGTTTTGTTTTTTCAAATTTAAAATCGCATCCTTAACATATTGTTCCGATTCGGAATCAAGGGAAGAAGTTGCTTCATCTAATATAAGGATTTCCGGATCGCGGTACAATGCACGGGCAATGGCTAAACGCTGTCTTTCTCCGCCCGAGAGCGAAGCTCCGTTTTCTCCAAGCCAGGTATTAAAACCGGCAGGCAGTTTTTCGATAAAAGGCATTATACCCGGCATCGAACAAATTTGTACAACCCGCTGAAAATCGATACTAAATTCACCAATTGCAATATTTTCAAGGACATTGCCCGCAAAGAGATTCAATTGTTGTGGAACAGAGGCGATTAATTTCCTTATACTCTGATTATCGAAATATTCGATACTGTTTTCACCTATCAAAATCCGCCCCGATTTGAGTGGATAAAGTTTTTGCAGCAGTGCAGCGAGCGTGGTTTTTCCACTGCCGCTTTCGCCAATTATTGCCGTAAGTTGCCCTTTTTTGATGGTGAGATTGAAATCTTCAAAGACATCAACGCGCGTACCGTAAGAAAAAGAAACGCTTTCAAATACTATGTCGCCTAGATTTTTTTTTGTCAGTTCAATTTTATTTTCGTTTTCCTCGTGCTGCAAATCCATAATTTCAAACAAGCGGTCAGCGGCTATCAGCGCATTCTGAATGGTTTTATTCATTCCGATTAAACCAGAAACAGGACTGGTCAAATAACCGATTAAGGCATAAAACGAGAGCAGCTCTCCTGCTGTTATTGCATTATCTATAACGAAGTTAGATCCAATCCACAGCACAATAATAGTAAAAATGCGAGTCACAAATTCAGAAGAATTTCCCGAAAAAAGTGAGTTTATTGCCGATTTGTAAACAGAATCGAGCAAACGGATAAAGCGGTTTTCTGTTTTGATGTTTTCAAAATCCTCAATACCAAACTGTTTGATAGTGCGCACGGAATTTATCGATTCCACAAGTTGGCTTTCAAGATCGGCGGAATGTTCCATCAGTTTGCGCTCACGTGTTTTATTTAACTTATTTGTTATCAAATAAATAATAATATACAAAGGAATAGAGATAAACAAAACCAGCGCAAGTTTCCAACTGTAGATAAACATCAGTGAGAGTGAAAAAAAAACGATTAATATATCTACAATCAGTGAAATAACAATATCATTGATAAAAATACGGATTTTCACAGCATCGTTCACGCGGGAAATGATTTCGCCCACGCGCATCGTGTCGAAAAACCTTTGCGGAAGACGCAAAAGGTGCTTGTAATATCCTAAAACCAGCCGCGCATCAATTTTTTGACCTGTTTGAAGCATCAAAGTGCTTTTGTTTACCGAAATAAAAATTTGTACCAACAAAATTATCAACATTATTATGCTTAATAGGTTAAGTAGATTTTTATTTCTGTTTACAAGAACGAGATCGGTAATTTTTTGAATATAAATAGAAGTGGAAAGACCCAAAACCGTATAGACGACCGCACCGAAAAGCGAAGCGAAAATCACGCTTCGATGAGGTGCGAGCAGATACATAAAACGCTTATATAAGGATATTTTAGAATCGGAAGCACTAAAATCGTCGCCCGGAACGAGCAGCATCAGAGCGCCCGACCATTTTTCTTTAAAGGTTTCAATTTTTTCAGTATGCATTTGTCCGTCCGCAGGATCCATATATGTAATTTTCTGCTTTTTAACGGAGTAGATAACCACATAATGCTGCAAACCGTTTTTCAAAACTACGTGTGCAATAGCCGGCAACGGAATATTCGGCAACGCATCAATGCCACCTTTTACGCCTTTTGCCGTAAAACCGATTTGCTCGGCGGCTTGCACCATTCCAAGCATATTTGTGCCACGCTTGTCCGTTCCCGCAATCTGTCGAATACGTGCCACGGGCAACCTCAAGCGATAATATTCAGCTACCGAAGCCAAACAGGCCGCTCCACAGTCGGTTATATCGCGCGGTTTGATTTTAATACTCATAAATTTAAGAACTGAAAACCGTCAGTATCTCAGCCAAAAAGGCAGATGTCACAATTTCGCCATTTTCGGATTAAACCAGTCATCAACTTTATCAAAAAGCAGTTGCCAAAGGGTGCGCTCGGTGAGCGAAAAACGCGCGGTAAGTGTCATCCCTTTTTTCAGATACCCGCGATAGCCGTTTTTCAAATGCAGATATTGGTCGTCAAGTGAGCAGCGCACGCGGAAAACGGGCTTATTGTCAACTGTGGCGATGTCTTTTGAAATCTCGCGCACGATACCGAGCGCCATCCGCCACTGGTTATAGTTAAACGCATCTATTTGGAATTTAACTTGCTGGTTTTCTCTGATATAGCCAATATCCGATGGAGAAACGTAACATTCCACCAGCAGATTTTCATCCGTGGAAATCTGCGCTATAACCTGCGCAGGTACAATGAAATTTCCCGCCTCAATACCGGTAAACTGAATTACCGAACCTTTTGTGGGTGCAAGCAGCGTGTATTGCGTTTTTTGTTGTGCCGACTGCGCATTTTGCGCATGCAAATCGCGGATTTCCTGTACATATTGAGTGCGTTCGGCCTGCCATCGATTGCGGAAGTTTTCATGCATGTTATCCCTCTGATTAGTTGCCTGGCTATATGCGTTTTGTGCTTGTAAGAGTTCCGATTGTGTAGCCACTTTTTTTTCGAACAACCCTTGCGTAACAGCCAGTTCGTTTTTCAAATAATCTATCTGCGTTTGCAGCTGACCTACCGAAGATTGATATAATATCTTTTCATTAAGGTATTTAGGACTATTTAAGGCCATGAAATTTCCTGCCAGCATAGCCGAAATATCAGCAATGAAAGTTTCGTCTTCGGCGATTTTGCGGTTGTTGTTATCAATTTGAATATCAATGCTCAGAGAGTTAAGAACCACGAGCGTATCTCCTTTCGTCACCTGCTGATTTTCAACGATATTTACCCGTAGTACCTCTCCGTAAACTGCTGACTGGATCTGATTATTGTCGTTGGGCGAGCGAATAATACCTCGCGCTTGCGCACTTAACGACACGCGCACAAAAGGCAATGCCGCCAGTGCCGTCAAGACCATCAGTAACACCACTACATAAATTACTCTGTAATGCGACTTTCGCCTTACAAAAAGCGATTCTGTGCTGTCGTAGATGATTTCGGAAGGGAAAATTGTGGGCATAAGGCTATATTAATGTAAAAAGAATAGAAATTAAATTGACCAAAATATGCAATGCAAGTCCGTAAACAAAATGTAATGTATTTCTTAAATATGCAATTGCAAATCCCAAAATGATTTGTGGCAATACAAAGAGCGGATAAAGATAAAATATTTGCCACTGAATCGTGTCTGCATTGAATATGTGAAGCAATCCGAAAGATAAAGTTAGAAGGTAAAAGTATGTGCGGTAATGTTTGTGGATAAAATCACTTATTTTTGCAAAAGTAATGTTGATTGTAAAATAAAGCGACAATGAAAGAATGATAAATATTATGATTTTCAAGTAATCATGAAAGAAAATAGTATTATAAGTTTTTCCTCCCAAAGAAACATACAAAATTAAAATACTTGAAACAAATAAAAAATATTTTTTCGGCACAAGCGGCAATCTGAAAATCAGCTCTTCAACTAGTGGCACAGTAGTAAAAGCACAAATCGCAATTACAGAGTTGTGCTTAATGAGCATATTTCTTGTTTCTTTCAATTGATCTAATATGGAATGAAAATGAAATATATGAACTAGCAATAAATCCAATGCCACCATAAAAAACATTAAGCCTATTATGGCTGCATAACAGAATAAAACTGTAGATGTAAATTTTTTGACGTTTTCCCTATTTATTTGAAACTTGTTTTTTCGGTAATAAGGATACTTAAAAAATGAAATAATCTTGCTCTGCATTGTATACTGTATTTCCCTGATTTGATGATGACTAATTGTTTTAAAATCAGTTTTCCTTAGGAATATACTGTCTAATCAATTTGTTAGTATACTCATTCATTCCTCTTTGTCTGGAGGAGTAAGGATCCGCAAAATAAAAATCGATACCCGACGCTTTAGATATAGCCTTATGTTCTGTAAATTCCTTTCCATTATCCGAGGTAATTATATGGATTTTCCCATTATAGGGCAACAGTAACCGGATAACTTCATCTTTTAAGCCTTCTGCATTTTTACCCTTTTCGAGTTTTTCCATCAATAGAAATCCGTTTGTCCGCTCTACAATAGTTACGATGGCTCCCTTTTGATCTTTACCGATAATTGTAAGAATCTCAAAATCTCCGAAACGGGATTTTTCTGCTACAAGATCAGGTCTGTTTTCTATGCCTATACGCTCTTTTATACGTATTCTTTTATCATTGCAAACGCGCTTCCTATGTTTTAATCTCTGACGGAGAAACGTATACAAATTGCAGCCATTCGCTTTATCCTTGCGGATATGTAGGTAAATCCCTTCAACATTAACAATATCCTTGTTGACAGACTTGTAAGGACCCACTATTTGCTCGGGAGACCATTGCTCCTTGCGTAACTTCTCCTCTATTTAAAGCATCATTTCACCAGTGAAACGACGAGTTCTTTTAAAACGCTCCTTACGTTCATCTGATAGCATTTGAGCATGTCCTCCAGCATACCCTAGTTCCTAGTTTTATTACGTTTAAGCTCTCTGCTAACGCTCGATTTGTGTATACCGAGATCTTCAGCAATCATTGTCTGACTCCAACCGGCTTTAAGAATGCTTCTATTTTTTATCTTTGTCCCGGGTCTAATTGTTTATTCTTTTCATACGTAAATACGTTAATTTGTAATTATTTAATAATCATCTAATTAATATTCAATTTTTCATACGATTAAAATTATTTATTTTCAAAGGTATCGTATGGAACTCGCTTTAATCATGTTCTTGTGTGAAAATGATTCTCATGCTCGTTTCATAACAACACAAAAGTAATGTTTTTGACGCAATCGTAATGTTTTTAATACTTTGTGTTACATTTAATAATTAAATTTACTTTCCTGGGCGGTCATTACCAGTGTTTTATTCACCACAATCTCAGGATCTTCGAGCTTACTTATACTCCGAATTGCCAGGCAACCTGGAAAACCACCAGGCTCCATAGTTGCAATCCCCATATTCCGTAATCCATCATAGCATGCCTCCCACATTTGTAGCTGTCACCGGTGATAACAGCATCACTTTTTGTCCTTCTTTCAACGAATGGATGCCGACGACTGTAACCACTAGCTCACAAGCTTACAGACCTGCGGAGATCACTGCCCTGGCATCCTTCAGAATCCTAAACAGGAACACCCTTGCCCTTAGCTAATGGTTGGCGACTATAAACTTCCATAGTGGACTTCCACCTCTAAGTTAATCACTAAGCACGGCGCACCAAAAGAGAACAGGCAAGTCGCCTGATCTGTCTGTTCTTACAATTCGGGGTAGGATAACTGAAGTTATGTAAAACGCTTAATCTAACTCATCAATCTCGCATTGACGGAGACGATTCCACCCTTATTAAATACTCCAGTCCTTGATTCGCTTAATGGCCTCCTTAGTTCTTTCGCGGCTGTTAAAGGCCGTCAGCCGGAAGTATCCTTCTCCGTTGGTACCGAATCCTATGCCGGGCGTACCCACGATATGGCATCTATCAAGCAGGAGATCGAAAAAACTCCATGAATCAAGCCCGGAGGGACATTGAAGCCAGATATAGGGGGCATGTTCGCCGCCAAAAACGGTAAACCCTTTTTCGATCAATCCTTCACGGATGATGCCGGCGTTGTGCATGTAGTATGCCACCATTTCCCTTATCTCCTGCTGCCCCTGCGGGGAATAGACTGCTTCGGCAGCACGCTGCACAATGTAGGCGGTACCGTTGAATTTGGTGGACTGTCGTCTGTTCCATAACCCATGAAGTGAAACCATTTCTCCGTTGCCTGCACGCACCTTCAACGATTTGGGGACGACGGTATAACTGCACCGCAGTCCGGTGAAGCCTGCATTCTTCGAGAAAGAGCGGAATTCAATGGCACAAAGAGCTGCATTTTCAATCTCATAAATACTTTTTGGCAAGTTGTCATCCTGGATATACGCTTCATATGCCGCATCGAAGAGGATCAGACTTTCGTTTTCCAATGCCCAGTCCACCCATTTTTTAAGTTCCGGTCTGGTCATTACCGTCCCGGTAGGATTGTTGGGATAACAGAGATAAATCACATCCACCCTTTGCGCGGGAATCTCTGGAAGAAATCCATTCTCAGCGGTGCAGGAAAGCAAAAACAGTTTGTCCGAGTTTCCGATGCGCATAATGGAGGTGTCCATATAGACAGGATAGACAGGATTTGTGATGGCCACCAGATTATCGCCACCCAGGATATCGCCGATGTTACCGGTGTCGCTCTTGGAACCGTCACCAATGAAAATCTCATCGGCAGAGATGGCGATACCCCGTTGCCTGAAATCAATTTCTGCTATTTTCTCCCGCAGGAAATCATACCCCTGTTCTGGTCCGTAACCCCGAAAACTCTCTTTCTGCGCCATATCATCAACCGCAGCGTGCAAGGCGCCGATCACGGCAGGCGACAGCGGCAGCGTCACATCGCCAATGCCCAATCGTATCAGGTCGGCTCCGGGATGTGAAGCGCTGAAGGCGTCTATTTTTTTGGCAATCGTACTAAAGAGATAACTCTGGTTGAGCTGAAGATAGTTTTCGTTGATCTGAAACATAAAATTGATGTGATGATGTGATGATGTGATAATTTGATGATGTACTAATCTGCTAATCAACTTACCTCTCCTTTAAAAACAAAATGTGCATCGCCGGTTAGATATACCTGGTTGGCAGATCTGTCCCACGCTACTTCGAGGACACCGCCCTTCAGGTTGACCGATGCTTTTGGTTTACTGCGTCCTGTAATTACTCCCGCCACCACAGCAGCACAGGCGCCACTGCCACAGGCAAGTGTCTCTCCGCTGCCCCTCTCCCACACCCGCATTTTCAGATGGGTGGAATCAATTACTTCGATAAATTCCACATTCGTGCGCTCCGGGAACAGGTCGAGATGTTCTATCTTTGGGCCGATCTTTTCAATCTCCAGCTCATCAATATCATTCATAAAGATGACGGCATGGGGATTACCCATCGAGACAAAGGTGATCCGGTACTTTTGCTCGTCGAACTGTACCGGATAATCAATCATTTTATTGAGAGCAGATTGAAAGATACCCTTAGACCCGGCAGCCTCGGCAGAGAGGATGGCACTTCCCATGTTTACCCTTACACTTTCCACGCTGTCGGTCTGTCGATCCACCGACAGTTTTAGAAGCTTGATGCCTGATTTTGTCTGCAGGGCAATTTCTTTGCGGGTTGTCCATCCTCTCTCGTACAGGAACTTTCCCACACATCTTGCCGCATTTCCGCACATCAACCCCTCACTGCCATCGGCATTGTACATTTTCATGGAGAAATCACCCTCTACTGAAGGTCCGATCAGGACAAGTCCGTCACTCCCCACGCCGAAATGGCGGTCGCTCAGCCTGCGGGATAGTTCCTCGGGATTCTCCACCTGTTCCTCAAAGAGGTTCACGTAAATATAATCGTTGCCGGCAGCATGCATTTTTTCGAACTTCATAATTGTCGTTTTAGGAGTTAAAAAAAACACCGCGTGATTCCACAGAATCAGGCAAGTGTTTAAGATCATTATAAAAAGCAGTGCCCAAATGGACATTTGCCTTATTTATTTGCAAAAATAATTCTTTTTGTTCGTTTTTTCTTATAAAACAAGCAAAATGTTTTTATTTGTACGTTATCCATTTCATCATCTCCTTTAAGTTGGGCTTCTTGCCATACATCAGGATCCCCACCCGGTAAATCTTTGCCGCGAGAATCGAGATCAAAATAAAAGTACCGTAGAGCAATGCCACAGAAAGCAGTTTTTCCCACAGAGGGATTCCAAACGGGATGCGTACCATCATGACGATGGGGGAGGTGAAGGGAATGAGTGAGGTCCAGAAGGCCAGTGGACCGTCGGGGTTGCTTACACTGTAAAATCCGGCAAAGAAAGCAAACATGATCAGCAGCGTCACCGGCGTCATAAACTGGCTGGTATCTTCCTCGCTGTCCACTGCAGAAGCAAACATCGCGAAAATGGATGCATACAGAACATATCCCCCTACAAAGAAAATAAGGAAGTAAAGCGCCATCTCAAACCAGTTGATGCCCATGATGGAGGCGACCAGTCCCTCCATGTCGAAATCTCCCATGTCGGTCGACATGGCCGCCGCCTGTTCAGGAGAAGAAATGAATAACGACAATCCGCTGAATAATACACCCAGCAACACTCCCCAGATCACCAGTTGGGTGATTCCAACCAGCCCGATGCCCACGATCTTTCCGATCAGCAGGTTCACCGGTTTCACCGAAGAGACCATCACCTCCACGATGCGGCTTTTTTTCTCCTCCAGCACGGCCTGCATCACCATATTGCCATACAGGAGAATAAACATATAGATGAGTATGGTAAAGATCATCCCGATAATGGTGGCAAGCTCGGTTGATGACTCCGACACGCTTCCATCCTCACTCAAACGCAAAGTCTTCAGCGATATGGCCGAACCATCCTCTATAATGGAGCGAACCCGGGTAATTGCCACGGCATCGACATTACCAGCAGCGGATAGTTCATCGAGCTTTTGCTGGGTTACCTTCTCATTCAATGTACGCTTGATAAGAGATTGTAAATCCTGGGGTGCCTGCTTTTCCGATGTGAGTGTTACGGCTTGCGGGTTTTTATTCAAGTCTCCGCTAATTTGAAGGATGGCGAAGAGCTCTTTTCCCAGACGGGACTCCTGATCCTGTTGTTCCGATGTCCCCACAATCTGAAAATTGTAATTGTCGGTAGATTCCAACAACTGCGCATAGATACCTGTGTTGTCGATGACTGCAATGTGCTTTACACCGCCCTCATTCAGTGTAGAAAGCCAAAATGGAATAACCGACAACGCTACCATCAGCAACGGCATAAGCAGAGTAAGGATAATAAACGATTTTTTTCTTACCCTTGTAACATATTCCCGCTGGATAACTAAACTTAATATATTCATCTTACTCCTTTGTTACTGTATTGATAAAGACATCGTTCATAGTGGGGAGCTCCTCATCGTAGCTGACCACCTCGTAGCGATCGAAAATGAGCCTTGCCAGGTCGTTGTTGCTGATTCCGTTTAGTTTTTTTAGACGCAGGTCGATAAATTCATGATAAGGCTCTTTCGACAGGATTTCAATGTCGGGGTGTTCAAAATCAAAATTGTGCCCCAGAAGACGAAACCTGAAAATATTGGGGCGATGTTCTTTGCGAATATCAAACACGTTACCCTGCAATACGACCTGTGACTTGTGAATAAGGGCGATGTTATCACACAGTTCCTCCACCGACTCCATGTTGTGTGTGGAGAGAATGATTGTCTTTCCTTCGTCCCTGAGACGCAGCATCTCATTTTTCACAATATCTGTATTTACCGGGTCAAAACCACTGAAAGGTTCATCGAATATCAACAGGTCGGGATCGTGTATCACGGTGGAGATGAACTGTACTTTCTGCTGCATCCCCTTCGAAAGCTCCTCTACCTTCCGGTTATACCAATCCATGATGTTGAACCGCCTGAACCAGATCATCAATTCACGGTGGGCATCTTTTTTTGAGAGACCACGTAGTTGCGCCAGGTACATCGCCTGTTCACCCACCTTCATCTTTTTATAAAGACCGCGTTCCTCAGGCATATAGCCGATGTTGTATACATCTTCACCCCGTGAGGGCCGACCGTCGATTGTCACACTCCCGCTGTCGGGAGCTGTGATGCGTGTGATGATCCGGATAAGTGTGGTTTTGCCAGCTCCGTTGGGGCCCAGCAGACCGAAGACCGTTCCCTTGGGAACCTGAATGCTCACTTTGTTTAATGCCAGGTGGTTCGCGTACTGCTTGACCACTTCATTGGTTTCCAAATACATATATTTTCGGTTAATATTTTAGTACAATCCGTTCACCCAGTTCTTTGGCCAGTACCTTCCTGATCTCCTGCAACTGTTTCAACTGTGTGATGAGCGTCACATAATCATCCTTGTTACCCGACTTCATCTCTTTTTTGAGCTCTTCAATCTTTTGCAACACATAAAAATTCTTCAACTCGGTTGTAGCACGAGGGACATAAGAGTTCAGCAGGTTTTTTTCCAACAAGCGTGAATGCTTGTCATCCATCTCCTCTCCCAATATTTTTGCATGGATCTTGCTCAGCTGGTACCGGTCGCTCATCAGCTCCGAAGCCAGTTTGTTCACTTCGGGATCGGGATGAGCCAGGAAATAACGTCCCGAATCGAAGTGCGGATCCTTCATGTGTGCGAGGGCTTCCTCAAACATCTGCTTGTAGAGATCGTTGGAAAAGCCAATTTGATCGCGTTCCAGATCGTACTGTACAAATTCGGTCACACCGGGTCCCTCCTCCACCAACACATCTTCCTCTACCACCTGCTTTCCCACTTTTCGTTTCTGTTTTTCGAACTTCCGGTAAATGGGTGTGTTGCCGTAACGTACCACATAACGCAGTATCTCCAGTTCATATTTGTCGAAGGAATTTTGAGGGGAAATCCGCCAGCTTTTTCCAGTTGCCTCTTTGGTGGAAATTATTTGTTCCTGTTTGTCGTTGCGTGCAGCATCCTTGTCGCCTTGCTCTTTTTTCCGCTCGTAATTTCTTTTTCTGATTTTATTGATCTCGGCAATCAGCACGCGTTCCTGCATGTTGAGCAACTGAGAGCAGTCCTGGATAAAAACAGAGCGGGTGATGCTGTTGGGTACAAGCGCGATGCTCTCCACCACGTTGGTAATCATTCCTGCCCGTTTGATGGGGTCGTCGCCCACCTCCTTCAGCAAAAGTTGTGTCTTGAAACGAATAAAATCTACCTCATTCTCAGAAATATAGTGATGAAAGTTTTCTGCATTCTGTTTTTTGGTGAACGAATCGGGGTCCTCCCCCTGTGGCAGCAGTACCACTTTTACGTTCATGCCATCTTCCAGCAGCAGATCGATACCCCGCAGTGCGGCCTTGATGCCGGCCGCATCTCCATCGTAGAGTACGGTGATATTTTCCGAGAAGCGGTGGATCATGCGTATCTGACCGTGTGTGAGCGCCGTACCCGATGAAGACACTACATTTTCTATTCCGGCCTGATGCATCGAGATCACATCGGTATATCCCTCTACCAGAAAACATTTATCCTGTTTTACAATGGCGCTCCTGGCAAAAAAGATGCCGTATAGTTCATTGCTCTTCGAGTAGATCTCACTTTCGGGAGAGTTGACATACTTTCCTACGTTCTCCGCTTTCTTAAGGATGCGTCCCCCAAAAGCAACCACCTTCCCCGACAGGGTATGCACCGGGAAGATCACCCTGCCCCGGAAGCGGTCGACGAGCGGTTGGTTGTGTTCTCCTCCCGTTGAAAGGCCGGTTTTGAGCAGGAAATCACGCTTGTATCCCGCCTTCTGCGCCTCCACGCTAAGGGCATCACGTTGTTCCAGGCTGTAACCCAGTTGAAACTTTTTGACGATGTCGTCGCGGAAGCCTCTTTCCCGGAAATAGGTGAGGCCGATAGCCTTTCCTTCGGGATGGCCGTAGAGTGTCTTCACAAAATAATCGCGGGCGTACTCATTCAGGATGAACATGCTCTCCCTGTCGCTCTGTGCCTGTTTCTCCTCATCGGTAAACTCCTTTTCAACGACTTCGATGCCATATTTGCGGGCCACATATTTCAGCGCCTCGTAATAGGAGAGTTGTTCATGCTTCATCACGAAGTGAATGGGTGTTCCTCCTTCCCCGCAGGCAAAACATTTGCAGATGTTTTTCGCAGGGGACACATAAAAGGAAGGCGTACGGTCGTCATGAAAAGGACACAATCCTACCCAGTTCACACCCCGGCGGCGAAGTGTGACAAAATCGGACACGATATCAACAATTTGTGCGGCGTCCTGAATGCGGGATATGGTTATTTGATCGATCATTTGGAAATACGAAATTAATGATTTATGTTGTGAAAACAGGTTTTTAAAAAATAAAATCCTACATTTGTATTGGGATTAACCGAATCCAAACGACATAAAATTATTTAAAAGATGGATGCAATCGATTGGTCGAACATTTCGTTCGGCTATATGAAAACCGACTACAACGTACGCAGTCATTTCTCCGACGGGAAATGGAGTGCCCCCGCACTGGAGACGTCGGAATTTCTGAATCTTCACATGGCTGCGACCTGCCTGCATTACGGTCAGGAAGTCTTTGAAGGGCTGAAAGCTTTTCGGGGCAAGGATGGGAAAATACGCATTTTCCGAATGCGGGAGAACGCACTGCGCCTGCAATCTTCCTGCCACGGCATCATGATGGCCGAGTTGCCGGTCGATCTTTTTGAGGAGATGGTGCTGCTTGCGGTGAAAAATAATGAACGTTTTGTACCGCCCTATGAGAGCGGAGCATCGCTTTACATCCGACCCTTGCTGATCGGTACCAGTGCACAGGTAGGCGTGAAACCAGCCAAAGAGTATACCTTTCTGATTTTTGTAACACCGGTAGGACCCTATTTCAAGGAGGGATTCAAACCCACGCCCATGGTCATCATGCGGGAATATGACCGGGCAGCGCCCCTGGGTACCGGCACCTACAAGGTGGGTGGAAACTATGCGGCCAGTCTCAAGGCAGGCGAATTGGCCCATGAGATGGGCTATTCCGCGGTATTGTATCTCGATGCGAAAGAGAAAAAATATATCGACGAATGCGGGCCTGCCAACTTCTTCGGGATCAAAAACAATACGTACATCACGCCCAAGTCGACTTCCATTCTGCCCTCCATCACCAACAAGAGCCTGATGCAGCTGGCCGAAGATATGGGGTTGAAAGTTGAACGTCGCGCTGTGGCAGAGGAAGAACTCGCCACCTTTGAAGAAGCAGGTGCCTGTGGAACAGCCGCCGTAATAAGTCCCATTTTACGGATCGACGATCTGAGTGAAAAGAGAAGCTACGAGATATCGAAAGACGGGAAAGCAGGACCCATCAGTGAGAAACTTTATCACAAGCTGCGTGCTATTCAATATGGCGATGAACCCGATGTGCATGGCTGGGTGACCATCGTATCATAAAAAATTATTACTCCATCCACTCCTCATAGGGGTGGATGGAGAGATATGAATTGTAGTAGCGTACGTTGCCGGTTACTTCAGGTCCGAGCCATTCAGGCGTCTCGTATGGCTCATCTTCGCTCTCCAGTTCTACTTCGGCGAGGAGAAGACCTTGGTTTTTACCGAAAAACTCATCCACCTCGAAGGTATGTTTTCCCACCTTTACCAGATAGCGTTTTTTCTCTATCAGACCATCTTCACACAGTTGAAGCATCTCTTCCGCGTCTTCCGTGGGAATTTCATACTCCCACTCGTGCCGCTTGATTTTACCCTCTACCAATGCACTCTTGATGGTCACAAACGCTTTTTCTCCTTTGATGCGGATACGAATTGCACTAACTCCTGAAAGGGATAGATAACCCTGCCTGATAATCATGCTTTTATATGCATCGGCTTTGAAGTCACCCTTGACAAGAAACTTACGTTCAATCTCGTATCCCATATATATTTATTTGTGATGTTGTAATGATGAAAAGTGTACGGTGTTTGGTTCTTTACAAAAATAAAAAAACTATGTTTTTAAGTCCCCGTAATCACTACGAAATAAATAAAAACATAGTTAAGATTTTGGTTGGATTAAATAAAAATCAATGCGCGTAATTCTATTCTTTATTCAATGAATCTGAAACAAAAATAATATATTCAATCAAGTTAATAAAATATTTGGGGAAATATTTCTATTTATTGAGGAAATTTTCCCCAATATTCCAAAAGAAAACTTTATTGCATCTCTTCAAGGCGATTGAGTACCCCCATGAGATCGACACCATCTCCCAAAACAGGCAGGAAAAGATCACCCTTTTTCTGCAGGCGAATGAGTGCATTGTGTATGGTGAAATCGCCTATCGCGAGGTCTTTGGTGAGTTCTTCCCATTCAATTGACATGGATACGGGTGCTCCGGACTTAGGCCGTATGCTATAGACACTTGCGACGGTCTGCCCCATCCTGTTTTGCAGGTAATCGAGATAAATTTTAGGCCCTCGCTTCTTGAGACTCCGTTCCAGTGTGGTAGTTTTGGGCAATCTTTTTTGCACCATCTGCATCAGAATAAGCGCGAAATCACGTACCTGTTCATAGGTGTATTGCGCTCCCATGGGTATGAAAATATGCAACCCCGTACTGCCCGAGGTCTTACAAAAAGCCGTTACGCCGGTTGCATCCAGCACCTCTTTGATTACTTTTGCCGCTTCCACAACTTGCCTGAAACTATTTTTTTCAGATGGATCCAGATCGATGATGAGGTAATCGGGTTTGTCGGGAAAATCAATTCTGTTATTCCAGGGATTTAACTCGATGCAACCCAGATTGATCAGATAGCCCAGTGTTTCCTGATTGTTGCAAACGATATATTCTACACTCTTGTCGGTTGATTCTGAATAGATGGAAACGGTATCCACCCAGGATGGAGCTGTATCGCCGGCATCTTTGTGGTAAAATCCGGACTCTTCAATTCCGTTGGGGAAGCGGTGCAGTGATTGTGCGCGGCCCTTGAGATAAGGCAAAAGAAAATCACTCACGGAGAGATAGTAATCAATTAGTTCTCCTTTCGTGATTTTCTCCTTTTCCCAGTATAGCTTATCGAGGTTGGTGTACGTTGGCTCCTGGATTTCAGTCGTTTTTCTTCCGGGTGTATGCTTGCTGTCAATGCTTGCTTTGGATTTAGCATCCGGCTTAACGGTGGAACTGTCTGAAGACTCTTTAAGGCTTTCCTGATACAGATCTTCGAGCGTTTTGTCCTCTCTGATCCCGATAAAGACGGGATGCCGGAAAAGACCCTCTTCTGTCTTCTCGGTATATTTGATGGTGCACACCGTGACCGGCTCCACCCAGGTGGGTGGCATATTGGTTGGTGGTGTCGTGGAAAACGGCATCACCCGGGTGACGAGGGGTTGTAACGCCGTATGGATTTCCTTCAGGAGCTTCTCAGAAAAACCGGTGCCGGCATGCCCCGCGTAACGAAGTGTCCCATTTTTATAAGTAGCCAGGATCAATGAACCAAAATATTTACGCGCCCCCCGGGGCTCGGTGTATCCGGCAATAATGGCTTCGTCTGTTTGATGATCCTTTATTTTGATCCATTCCGAAGTGCGATGTCCGTCGATGTATATACTTGATTTCTTTTTGGCCATGATCCCTTCGATTTTCTCACCTTGAATGACTTTAAAAAATTCCCGTCCCGCTCCGTCCACATGATCGCAGTACTTCACGTGGGGTGTCTCCAGAAGTGCTTCTTTGAGTAACTCTTTCCGTTTTATCAGAGGCAGCTCACGTGTGCTATGTCCGTTTAGGAAAAGCAGGTCGAACACCTGATAAGTGATGGGCGCCTTCCTCTTCTCCGCATAATGCTGCAACAATTGAAAGTCGGGGATTCCCTGACGATCGTAGGCCACTATCTCCCCATCGAGAATCATTTTTTGTGGTTGTTTTTGCAGTCCTGCTTCAATAACAGGGTACTTTCCCAGGTATGACTGCCCGTTCCTGGAATAAAATTGCACGCCCTCACTAAGGTCGGCAACCGCACGATAGCCGTCCCATTTAATTTCAAATATCCACTCCTTATCGTCGAACGGTTTTCCTCCCTGCGTGGCGAGCATCGGTTTAATTTTCGGCGATGGCGTTGATTCGGACTGATTATGATCCTTTGTAATTAATCTGTCGGCATGAGACGCATGAGAATCAGAAATCAAATGATCTTCGGCATCGTAGGGAGTATGCACAGCGTGATGATCGTCGTGTTTGATCAGCAGCCATGCATTTTCTTCTTTTGCTGTATGCATCTTCACCAGGGCAAACTCTCCCTTTAGCTTCTGCCCGTGCAGGATTATCTTGAGTGAACCCTTTGCCAGTTCAGCAAGCAGTGTTTCGTCATCATTTTTTCCATCCTGCCGGTGTAGCGGTTCATAGGTTCCCTCATCCCAGATCTGTACCTCACCGGCTCCATAGTTCCCTTTGGGGATGGTTCCTTCAAAAGTACGATAGGCATAGGGATGATCTTCCACCATCACAGCCAACCGCTTGTCGGACGGATTTAACGACGGCCCTTTGGGTACTGCCCAGCTTTTAAGTACCCCGTCCATCTCTAGCCTGAAGTCGTAATGCAGCCGGCTTGCATCGTGTCTTTGTACCACGAAGATTTTATTTCCGGATGCATCATTTTTCTTTCCTCCCGGTTCCGGAGTATGTTTGAAATCACGCTTTTTTTTGTATTCTTCAAGTGC
Source organism: Proteiniphilum sp. UBA4084 (assembly GCA_002383605.1). Taxonomy (GTDB): domain Bacteria; phylum Bacteroidota; class Bacteroidia; order Bacteroidales; family Dysgonomonadaceae; genus Proteiniphilum. The sequence continues at coordinate 19,055 of DFYK01000087.1, forward strand.
CATCAGGAAACATTTTTTCGGTTTTTCTCAATACTTGCTTTTAATTTTTCCATCAGGTGGATGGTCTTCTCCGACGTTCCCTGCGGTGTCGCTACTTTCAACTTCTTTCCTTTTGCTTTTTGTTCGATGATCTTCAACAAGTCGGCACTGTATGTATCTTTAAACTGCTCACTGTTGAACGGTTCTGAAGTCTGTTCAATCAGCGATAGGGCTAGTTTCAACTCTCCGGGTTTTGTCTTTATAGAAGGTACTTTCAGTTCATCGTATTCGCGAAGTTCTTCCGGAAAACGTATTTTATTGATGATCAGCAGATCGCGATAAGGTTTTATGATGCCTAGATTTTCTTTATTTCGAAGGACAAAGGTTCCTACACCCACTTTGCGGGTTTTCTTCAACGCCTCACGCAGTAATACATACGCGTTTTCGCCGTGTTTTTGGGGTTCCAGAAAATAGGGTGTTTCAAAATAAATACTCTCAATCTCCTCCTCCTGAATAAACTGCTGTATTGAAAAGATCTTGCTTTTCTCCGGACTGGCCGCTTCAAAATCTTCGTCATCCAATACAATATACCTGCTCTCCAATTTATACCCTTTTACAATATCATCCCAGCTTACTTCCTTGCCGGTATTCTCATTTACCCGCTTAAACCGGATGTTGGACAGATCCCGCTTATCGAGCATATCCAGATCGAGTGCACTGCTTTCTGTTGCAG
>DFYK01000023.1 GCA_002383605.1 Proteiniphilum sp. UBA4084
AGCGCGCTGGCCTGGCATGAAGGTGCCTTCAACACCACTACATTCCTTCTGGCACTGCTGCTGGCAGTCGCCATCCAGATACTGGCTAACCTGGCCAACGATTTGGGGGATTTTCAGAAAGGAACTGATGTTACCGGCCGGCGACAAGGACCCACCCGCGCACTGCAGAGCGGGAAGATCTCACAAAAGGAGATGAAAAGAGCAGTCATACTCTTTACAATCTTTTGTGTAGTGACCGGTCTGGCGCTTATATGGAGTGCGGCACCTTTCAGAGACCCTTCGTCCGCCTGGATCATGACTGCCCTTGGTGGCGGCTCTATCCTCGCGGCGCTCTTTTACACCATGGGAAAGCATGCCTACGGCTACCGGGGCTGGGGCGACCTCTTCGCCTTTCTCTTTTTTGGACCGGTACCGGTGATCGGCACCTGGTTTCTGCATACGCACGAAACGGGATTTCAACCCGTATTACCGGCTATCGGGCTGGGTCTGATCAGCACCATGATCCTCAACATAAACAACATGCGGGATATTGAAAACGACAAAGAATCCGGGAAAATTACACTTTCCGTAAAGTTGGGATTACCCGGTGCAAAAGTATATCATGCACTGTTGACCCTTATTTCCTTTGTCTGTTTTGCCGGTTATAACTTCCTATTCGAACCGGCACCGTGGTACCGGTATGCTTACCTTGTTGTCTTTCTGTTGCCCTTTAGAATCATGATCGAACTCAGGCACAAAGAAGGACAGGCGCTCGATCCCTACCTGAAGCTTACCTCCCTCTCGGGATTCCTGCTTGCGGTTGCTTTCGCCCTCTGTATCAATTTATAAGAAGCAGGCTATTTTAGCATCACTTCCACCACACAATCTGTTTCTTCAGGTATCCGTCCCAATTGCAACACAATGCCATCAGCAACCTTCGCAAATTGAACCGGTTTCTTGTCGACAAATATTTTTGCTGAACTGACCTGTTTCCCTTCCATGGGTAAATAAAGTGCCTCATCCTTCAGGTTCAGGATATGCACAAAAAGCCTGTTTCCCTTCTGTGTGGTCACTCCCCAGTCGTGGGGTGCGATAAAACCGCCGCGGGTGCTGTAGATGGTTTCACCATATGTTTTCAGCCATGCGCCCATTGCGTTATAGCGCTCAATGGCTATATCAGGAAAAGTTCCGTCAGGTCGCGGGCCGACGTTCATCAGGAGGTTGGCATTGTTGCCTGCCGCCTTCACCAGGTAGTGAATCAGCTCTTTCTCCGATTTGTAATTCTTGTCGGTGATGTTGTATCCCCACGAACGATTCATGGTCTCACAGGTTTCCAGCGGCAAATGACCAATGGTTGATGTGCCGGAATAGCCCGATTGATTTTGTCCCGGCAAATCTTTCTCAAAGGTCTGCCCATCTTCACCTTCTACCGGAGCAAGGTGGTGGTTGTTGATGACCAGACACCCCGGCTGAATGGCGTGAATGTGGTCGTAAATTTCCCGCATGCGCCAGTCGAAATCCTCCGGCTGATCCCACTGTCCGTCGAACCAGATGGCCCCTATCTCTCCATAGTTTGTCAGCAACTCAGTCAACTGATTCAGCATAAACCGGTGGTAGCTATCCCACGCACCCTGTTCGGTGCGCCCCACTCCTTTACCCGTTCTGCCCAATGGAAAATAATCGGTCCGGCCCCAGTCGAGCAGCGAATAGTAAAAATGTAATTTTATCCCCTGTTTGTGACATTCGTCGGCCAGTTCCTTGAGGACATCCCGTTTGAAGGGTGTAGCATCCACAATGTTGTAAGGCGACTGCTTCGTACCAAACATAGAGAAGCCATCATGATGGCGCGAGGTGATGCAGATGTACTTTGCGCCCGCTGCCTTCACGTCCGACACCCATTTGGCGGCACTGAACTGTGAGGGATAAAAACCTTTGGCCAGGAGGGCATATTCCGCGTGATTGATGTTTTTATTGTTCATGATCCACTCCCCATCGGCCATCATGCTGTAGATGCCCCAATGGATGAAAACACCGAACTTCATATCCTGAAAAGCTTCCCTGTTTTTCAGATTTTCTTCGGTCGGGTTATAAGGCTGTTGCGCCAATGCATGGGCTGTCAACCACAGCATTGCAGTAAAAAGTATGATACCTTGTTTCATGACATTTGTATAATTGGTGATTAGTGATTTGTTGTCTCCATAAAATAAATCAGTTCTGCTACTGCCTGCTGATCTTCGAAATCGACTTTCTTTTTTTTCAGATACTGATCAAACTGCTTTCCGTCCTTTTTATACTGCCCTTTCAGTTGTCTCATCGATTTGATCTCTTTCCACCCCGAACCATTATCCAGAAAATAGATTGTGTAAGGCTTCACCTGAAAATCGTCAGGAAGCTTCAGCTCATACACTCTGCCTCCACTGGACAAGCTGGAATAGCTGTCGGTAGACGATGTCTGTGACGTTCCCCCATAGGCGGCAGGTTTCCCCGGAGGAATCACCCTGCACTTGTACTGGGCGAAGAGACTGTATCCATCCTGATGAAGCACTTCCAGAAACTTTTTATTGTACAGGACAAACTTCCTGTCCTGGAGAAATACGGTATCCAACTGGCTTAGGGTGGGTTCTGCGAGGGCCAGCATCTGCCCATTCTGATTAAACACCATCTCCTCAGAGGCTGCATTAAAATTGAGCAATGCCGGGTTCTTCTGGCCGTTTTTCATCAGTACTACTCCCTGGACAAACTCCGGAAAGAGATAGTGAGATATCTCCTTTCCCTGTGGTTGTGCAAACAAAGCACCCTGCACAAACAAGAGGGTAAACAGCACAATCTTTGTTTTTTTCATATGACTGCGTATGAATGATTATTTCTTGCCGAAAAGCGCACCCATCAGGCTGCGGGTAATGGTTTTACCCAGCTGGTACGTGATCTGCCGGGTGGTACTGCGTCCCACCTGCGTGATAATATCGCCCAGGACACCCTGATCCGCCTTGCGCTGCCGCGCTGCAGCACGCTTCGCCCGCTCTGCCTCCAGGGCTGCTTTCTGTTCCTCCTTCTGCAGGCGGATTCGTTCTTTCTCTGCTGCAGCCTGATTGCGTTCCTCCTCGAGCAGCTCCTGCTTTTGCGACAGAATCTCGTAGGCCGACTCGCGATCCACCAGTTTTTCGTAGACACCGTAGATCAGCGAGCTACGCATCAGCTGGTCTCTTTCACCCACGGTGATGGGACCTATCTGCCCCTGTGGCGGCAGGATGTTGACCCGCTCCACCATTTGCGGTGCTCCCTTCTCGTCGAGGAACGAGACCAGCGCCTCACCCGTATTGAGCTGGGTGATGGCCTCGCCCGTATCGAATTTCGGGTTGGCACGGAAGGTGTTGGCCGCTACTTTCACCGCCTTCTGATCATTGGGGGTGTAAGCACGCAGGGCATGCTGCACGCGGTTGCCAAGCTGTCCGAGGATGCGCTCGGGGATATCTGCGGGGTTCTGTGTGCAGAAGTAGACACCCACCCCTTTGGAGCGGATGAGGCGGACAATCTGTTCCACCTTCTCCAGCAGGGAGGAGGGCATATCGTTGAAGAGCAGATGTGCCTCGTCGAAGAAGAAAACCAGCTTCGGCTTGTCCAGATCACCCACCTCGGGAAGAGACTCATAAAGGTCGTCCAGCAACCACAGCAGGAAGGTGGTGTAGACGCGGGGAGAGTTCATCAGCTTGTCTGCCGCGAGAATGTTAATTACTCCCCTGCCCTGTTCGGTCTGAATGAAGTCGGTGATCTCCAGCTCCGGCTCGCCGAAGAACCTGTCGGCACCCTCGCTCTCCAGTCGCATCAGTCCGCGCTGGATGGCGCCAATGCTCGCAGGTGAGATATTACCATATTGGGTGGTAAATTGCGCCCGGTTGTCGCCAATATATTGCAGCATCTTCTGCAGGTCTTTCAGGTCGATCAGCAGCAGGTTGTTGTCGTCAGCAATCCGGAAGGCCATGGTCAGGACGGCACCTTGAGTCTCGTTCAGATCCAGCAGCCGTTCCAGCAGCAGCGGTCCCATGGCGGTGACGGTGGTCCGCACCGGGTGGCCCTGTTCGCCGAACACATCCCAGAAACGCACCGGGAAGGGTTTGAATTCAAACCCTTTCTCTTTCAGGTTGTAACCATCCACCCGTTTGGTGACGCTCTCCTTGTTCCCGCCAGTTTTGGCCACACCCGAGAGATCGCCTTTCATATCGGCGGCGAAGACGGGTACACCCATCTCGCTGAAAGTCTCTGAGAGTGTCTGCAGGGTGACTGTCTTTCCGGTTCCAGTGGCTCCGGTGATGAGGCCGTGGCGGTTTGCCATTTTGGGGTTCAGGCACACTTCTGCTTCCTCGTTGATGGCTATAAAAGCGCGTTTGCTGTTGTCGAACATGATGGTGCAAGAAATTGGTTTCTGTTTTGAGCAAAATTAGGTAAAAACACTGAAATAAACGAATGAAATTCTTGCTTACGCTTAAAAAATAACAATATTGGTTATATTTGCAGTTGTATCAACGTATTTTTCACATCTAATTTAATCAGAATCAATTGAAATATCAAACCATCTTCCTGCTTATCGCCTGTTTTTGTGTAAGCGCTGTGGCTGCACAAAATTCCCGGGAACTCCGCGATACAATCGGCATCAACATCCACAACAAGCACTTTGTGTATACCGCAAAAAAGATGAAAGGCTCCATCACCCTCGATGGCATACTCGATGAACCCGACTGGCAGACGGCAAACATAGCAGACAACTTCCACCTCGTGCAGCCGGTGGATACCGGATATCCCGGACAAAAATCGGAAGTGATGCTGGTGTACGATGACAAAGCCATCTACGTAGCAGTTATTTTTCAGGATACGATCCCCGGCAAACGGATCGTTGAATCATTTCGCAGAGATTATGCTTTCAATAATAACGATAATTTTCTCTCCGTATTCGATACTTTTCGCGATCAAACAAACGGGTATCATTTTGAATTTTCAGCTTCAGGAGCCATCTCCGACGGAATAAGATCCGGCGAGACAAAGAACAGCGAATGGGACAGCAAAGTAGAAGTCAAACTGAAAAATTATCCCGACAAATGGGTCACGGAAATGAAAATACCATTCAAGTCCATCCGTTATCCGGCAAACAGCCAGACATGGTATGCAAATTTCGGGCGGCTTGATCTCAAGGCCAACGAAAAATCGGCCTGGGCTCCCGTACCCCGTCAGTTTCCCCACTCGTCGCTGGCATATACCGGCGTATTGCATTTCGAAGAGCCGCTGCCGAAACCAAAAATAAACTTCTCGCTCATCCCTTATCTTTATGGTGGATACCACAGGAATTTTGAAGCAGGCGAAGAAGCAGGCTACCGAAAGGATTTTGGCATGGATGCAAAGATAGGATTATCCACTGCCATGAATCTGGACCTGACCTACAATCCCGATTTCGCCCAGGTGGAAGTAGACCAGCAGGTGATGGACATCGACCGCTTTGAACTTTTTTACCCCGAAAAAAGACAGTTTTTTCTCGAAAACAGCGATTTATTTGCCAATTACGGAAATGAGAAGCTCACTCCTTTTTTTTCCAGACGCATCGGGCTGGATGCCCCGGTGCTGGGAGGGGCCCGTTTAAGCGGAAAATTAAACAACACCCTCCGGCTTGGCTTTATGAACATGACCACCGAGAAAACAGCAGACCTTGCTGCCAGAAACTATACGGTATTGTCCCTCCAAAAGAAGATTCTGGCCCGTTCCAATATCAGTTTCATGTTTGTAAACAAGGAATATATAAACAAACCCGACGGGATCTCGCAATACAACCGGGTGGCCGCATTGGATTTCAACCTGGCAAGCAAAAACAACGAATGGCTTGGCAAGGCATTTTATCACCGCTCTTTTCAACCCGGCAACCCCGATAAGCAATATGCGCAGGGAACTTCTGTCAGATACAGCAAGGGCAATATTCTCGTCAGCCTCGACCAGGCAGCGGTCGGTGAAAACTACCTTGCAGAAACAGGCTATGTCCGCCGCAGCAATTATGTCTCCCTGAGTCCGGAGCTGGCCTATTTTTTTATCCCCCGCAAGAAGGTCACCATACACGGTCCCTATGTCAAATACAGACATTATGCCACGCATGCCTTCGAAAAACTGGATCATGAGCTGGATGCAGGATACAAGGTGGAGTTCAGTGACCGCTCGGTCGTCTCGGCCGGCATGCGCAATTATTATATCAGGCTGATGCAGGACTTCGACCCCACGCACGTGAGCAGTGTTTTTCTACCGGCAGGAAACGAATACAACTATTCCGATCTGTATACCACCTTCACCTCAAATAACCGAAAACCATTCAACGGAACGGTAACCCTTGCCAAAGGCGGTTTTTTTAATGGGGATTACGAGATGATTGATACCAAAATGGTCTACCGGTTTCAACCCTACGTAAATCTCTCAATGAACGTGACCTACACCAATCTTCGCCTGCCACAACCATTCGAACATCACCGGTTCTGGCTCATCGGGCCCAAACTGGATATCACCTTCACCGACAAATTGTTTCTTACCACGTTTATGCAGTATAACGAACAGCGCAACAACACCAATATGAATATCCGCCTTCAATGGCGCTATAAACCTGTGTCTGATCTGTTTATTGTGTATACCGACAATTATTTTGCCAATACGCGTGAAGTACGTAACCGGGCACTCGTATTGAAACTGACCTATTGGTGGAATTAAACAGAGAAAAAATGTATCTTTGCTGCGAAAAAATTAAAAAACCGAAATGAGTACACATATAGACGAAGGAACAACCAAAAAGAGTGCGATCGGCCCGGTGGCCGACTGGTTTATACGCCTGATAAAGGGAACGCTTGTAGGCATTGGATTTATTCTTCCGGGGCTCTCCGGCGGCGTGCTGGCAGTGATATTTGGCATCTACGATCCGCTGATCCGTTTCCTTGCGAACATCCGGCAGAAGTTCATGAAGAACATCCTCTACTTTGTTCCGGTGGCCATTGGTGCAGGCATCGGCATCGTGCTGTTTGCCGTGGTGGTGGAGAAAGCTTTCGGTAAATATGCGGCACAATTTGTCTGTCTCTTCATCGGCTTTGTGGCAGGCACCTTTCCTTCACTCTATAAAACAGCCGGAAAAAATGGCAGAAAAGCCTCCGACATATGGATTCTCACTGCCGCCACCCTCACCATCTTTGTGTTGATGGTGATTGGCGGACAACAACTGACAGAAGTGACTCCCAACATCCTGGTATGGCTTGGCTCAGGGTTGCTGATGGGATTGGGACTGATTGTGCCCGGCATGAGTCCCTCCAACTTTCTTATCTATTTCGGACTGTATGACAAGATGGCCATCGGAATCAAGGATTTCGATTTCGCGGTCATCATCCCGCTCATCATCGGATTTATATTGTGTGTGCTCCTCTTCGCGAAAATAGCCGCTTATCTTTTTAAACGATACTACTCCGGCATGTACCATTTTATTCTGGGCATGGTAATCGGCTCCTCGCTGGCAATCTTTCCCACGGTGGTCTTCCCCGCCTTCACGGGGGAACAGCTTGCCCTGGCCGGACTAAGCTTCGGCGGCGCCCTTCTCTTTTGTGTGGTACTGTTTGTTGCCGGTACGGTGGCCTCTTTTCTCTTCAGCAAGTTGGAAGAAAAATACCCGCGGGAAGAGATCTTCTGACAATGACGGAGGGTGGTCAATCTCATTTAAAAAGATAAAAAAACAGGGATATCGACCAAAGTGCCATTTTTGTCGATGAAGCGGGTTATTCTCCGTGCTAACAGGGTAAATAAATCTATATATCGTTGAAAATATGGTCATTATCCGATAAAAAAGTATGTTAAAGAGTGATGTTCCTATTAAACGTTTTCCTACTTTTACGCGTCTTATTCTTAGTTTATTTTTTTATTCACTCAATTAAATTATTACAAGATGAAAAAAGTAGCATTGATGACACTGGCAGCCATTCTTACAATGAGCTTCACTGTAATGGCTCAGCAAAACACAGGGAAACAGGGACGGCGCGCACCTGCAGAGATGAGATGGGACGCCAAAGAGCGGTCTGCGGACATGGCCAAGCAACTCAACTTGTCTGACGAGCAAAAGACAAAAGTGGAAGCACTCTTTGAAAAACAGGATGCAAAACGCAAGGAAATGATGGCCAAACATCAGGAAAACAGAGAGGCGATGACGCAGGATCGTGAAGCTCGTCGTGCCGAGATGATGAAAATGCGTGACCAGGCTGTCGCAGAAAACGATGCCGAACTGGAAACCATCATCGGAAAGGATAAAATGGAAGAATGGAAAAAAATCCGAGACGAAAGGCAGGAAAGAATGCGCGATACAAATCGTCAGGGCAGGCGTAATATGAATTCTCCGCGAACAAAGTAAAACAACCTGCGAGAAAGGCAATCAGAAGATTGTCAGCATGTCGGCGGCCGATTCAATTCAATGAGTCGGCCGCTTATTTTTTAGTAGTACGTATCGTAGATGGTTTTAAATGCTTTCGTGCCCTTAAACCGGTCGAGCCAGCTGTTCAGACTGTCAAGCAATACCGGAGAATCACGCCGTACAGCCCATGATTCCAACTGTGTAAAACTGATATCTGTTTCTATATCTATCTCCGGGAAAGTTGCAGACAAACGCCTGGCTACTCTTTCATCGCACACCGTGAAATCGATATCGCCTGCAGCCACCATCATCACCAGCTGTTCCGCTTCATAGACCGGATCCTCATTGATGTAGATGGTATCTCCAATTTCGTGTGAGAGGTTATTCAGCCTGAGAATGGCGGGCGAGTCCCTGGCCACGTAAATGGTTTTCTTCGCCAGTTTGAGCTGTTGACGGATTGGCTCTATGCTGTCGTTGTATGCTGCTTTACGTTGCACCAGCACCTGTTTGTTCAGCATAAGGGGATCGGTGAAAGAAAAAGAGTCTTTCAATTGCGTGTTGACAGGAATATTCCTGGCCACCAGGTCGTAACGATGATACAACAACCCTTCCAGATTTTCATCGAGGCTGTTTTCCAGAAAAAGATGCACCTTTATACCCCATTCCTTTTCAAGCGCCTCCATCATCTCGAGCTGAAAACCACGGGTTGAATCACCGGAGACAAAATAGCCGATGGTGTTGTAGTCGGTCACCACGTTCAGCTCCCCAGAAGCCATGATCTCCTTGTAATCCCTCGGTGTGGTTGGCGGCTTCCCTTGGCCGCTCAACATATTGTGAAGCACGATCATGACAGTCAAGGTCACAACCAGCAAAATAAGATAGAGATAGAGACGCTTATTAAACTTCACGGAAATTAATTATGCAGATTCACGGAAAGGCCCATTTTAAAAACAAAGGGATTCACCGGATATCCCGGTAATGAGAAGTACTCCTGTGGCTTGATGAGCTTCGTCGCCACATTGTAGAACATCACAAAAAAGCGTGTCTGCTTCAGGTGCATATTGGCATACACGGTGGAGATCGGATAGTTGCCAATCTCCTTTTCCTGCTGATTGTAAAACTGCAGCAGCGCAGGTTCATATCCCGGCGCAAAATACCGGGTATGGTAATGGGCGTCGACCCCCAGCTGCAGCGTAAGCTCGTTCACAATTTTCGTTTTCAGGTACATGTTGGAATAAAGGCTGAGGGTAGGCACAGGGACTACCGCCTCATCGCTGGAGGTCTGGTAGACCACCTCGTTGTCCCAGTTGAACACGCCGAGTCGCAGATTCTGCTCCACACGTGCAGTCAGCACCTGAATGCTGGCGTTCTCCTGTTGTATGTTCTTATCCCGGTCGAAATAGATGAAGTTCTGCAAATTCTCCACCCCGGCACTCAACGTGGTGTTTGTGAAGGGGATATGCAGTTTGCCACCCACATATACCCTGCGGATATCGCCAAAATCACGATCCCACTTGAAATACTTTGAATAGTAATGATCCTGCAGATACTTTGGTCGCAGGTTTTTGATATATGCCTCTGCCGAAAGTGTGGTCCGACGGCCAGCAATGTCAAAACCGGTCTCCACATCGCCCATCGCCCTGAACTCACCCAGGTTGGCTCCCAACACCCCCAGGTCGGCCCGGAGATTGAACAACAGGTTGTCGCCCTGCTGCTTGTTGAGAACACCACCCACCGTGACGGCACTCTCGCGGTATTGCCTGTAGCCGGGGCCAATGCTGTCCCGCAGGGAATAATTGCGCAGGTCGTACTCCAGGAAAGCGGTCAATCCAAACTTCACCCACTCCTTAAATCCCTCTCTCAGGCTGAGTGACACACTATTTTTAACCGAGGTGAAACGAATGCTGTCATCCACCGCCTCATCATAAAAGCGGTTTTTATAGAACTGATCGATGCGCTGCATCCGTACCCCTTCCACATCCACGTAAGCAGTATCGTACGACAGGAAGCGACGATGCTGCTGTGTAAACTCCGATGAAAAGCCGATGCTGGCCACCGGCACGAAATGTTCCGGCCCCTTGTGCAGCGAGTCACTTGCAATCTCCTTGTATCCCAGATTGTACCGCCCCGATAAAAAATAACGGTTGTTGCCTACCGAGTTCCAGGTATTGGTAAACTTCACGGGGATGTCCTTCGAGGTAAAGCTCTGCTGTATGGCCTGGGGGTCGGTAATGAAGAGTTCGTCGGTGATGCCGCCGTTCTCGAAGTTGCTCAGTGAGCCCAGGTTCATAAAGGCATGCGCCTCAATCTTGTCGGAGATGTAGTTGCCGAAGAGGGTGAAGTTGTTGTGTTTCACCGACTGGGAAGCATAGAAACCGCGGGCATTAATCAAGTCTACATCCAGACCCACGTTCAGCTTTTTCCCGAAGTTGGAGGTGAGCCTGGCTTCGAATTGTTCCTCACGGGTCTGCTTGGATCCGGCACGGTGATAATTGAGTCGTGAGTAAGGCACGCGGGTGTTGACAAACAACAGGTCCCGGGGCTCCTTCAGGTAGTAGGAATAGGCATTGTTGAAAACAAACGTTTCCGTCTCTTCCCGGTCGAAAAATATTTTGGAGAACATCGGTGCACCCAATGGCGCCAGGAAGCCCATGGCCACCGACTGCCCGTCGGGAAGTACCGTTTGCTGAAAGTTATGCAGCAACGTATCTGAAACAGCCGGCAGCCGATTGCCGGTGCGTGTGTCAATTCTCCAGATGGTCATCTGCGCCATCTTTTGCAGTGAGTCGGCTTCTGCGCCATGGTCGTGTATCAGATGATCGAGGGACGATGACTGTCGTGGCAGCAGATCCAGTGAATCGGGGTTTGTGGTAATCTGCGACGAATCGGGCATGATGATGCGAGCCTGCGACAATGCCACCGTCAGACCAATCATCCATGCAAAAAAAATAATTAACAGCTTTTCTTTCATCGGGTGCAAATCTACATAAAAAAACGCCATGCAGTGATATTCAGCACTGCAATTCCGCAGTTTTTGTTATTTTTTAGGATGCCCTGTTATTCCGTGATACCCATCTTTCTCATCAGGAAACTGGCATTCATATTTCGGGCAATGCCTTCCTGCAGCCGATAGCTAAAAGTGAGCGCATCATCCCGGATAACGGCATCAAAGTGCCAGTTCTTTATTTCCTGCGGATATTCATCTTCCAGGTTCCCCAGTGCCAGGTCGTGCGTGGCAATGATACCATTTCCGCCCAGGCCGATCAGTCGTTTCATCAGTGCCAGGGAGCCCCGTTGCTTGTCCTCTGAATTGGTTCCTTTCAGTATCTCGTCCAGGATGATCAGCAGGCCCTCCTCTCCTCCTTCGAGCCAGTCGATAATCATCCTGAGCCGCTTCAGCTCCGCCAGAAAATAAGACTCGCTGTTTACCAGGGNNTGAGCCGCTTCAGCTCCGCCATGAAGTAAGATTCACTGTTTACCAGGGAGTCGGAGGTACGCAGGTTGGTCAGCAACCTGCCCGGGAAGAATGTCAGTTCATCCGCACAGACGGGCAGTCCCACCGATGCCAGCACATGATTGACCCCGATTGTCCTCAGATAGGTACTCTTGCCCGCCATGTTGGCTCCCGTCACGATCATAAAATAAGGTTTGCGGGAGATGTCGATATCATTCTTTACACACTTGTCCTGGGGGATGAGCGGATGTCCCAGCCCTTTACCCCGGAAGCAGTCGCTGTCGGCGATCTCCGGATAGGTGTAGCCGGGATGGTTCAGGGCGAAGGTTCCCATCGAGATGAGCGCATCCGCCTCGGCCAGCACCGCGAACCAGCTTTCAATATCCTGCCCGTGCTTTTTCATCCAGTGCTCAATCTTTCGTGCATAGCGTGTTGTCCAGAGAAACAGCGGGTTCAGGATCAGCATGGCGAGGGTGAAGCCCACATCGAGGTTGCGGCTGTATTGTGAAAGTTCCCTGATCACTTCCGACGATTTCTTGTTGTGTGTGAGTTGCTTTTGCAGGGAGATCAACAGGGGAGACACCATCTTTTCCTGCTCCAGAAGTTTTAGCAGCGATGCGTAGGTATCTAATAATTTCGATTTCTTGTCGAAGAGAAGCCACGTCGCCTTCACTTTTTTCATCGGGAGAAGCGACAGGGCCAGTGTGAAGAGATAGAGATACAGGAACAGGCCGCCGGGAACCACGCCGGTGAGCCATAAGACGATAAAAAGAGGATAAAGGAGTGGAACTACGCCGACAGCCCATCTCCAAAACAGACTTTGAGACAATCCGTTTTCAGCGTTGAAAGCAGATACAACATGGGCATCGCCCACATGGGAAGATATTTTCATACCCGACATCCGGAAACGGAGGCAGAAATCTTCTTTCCCCGCCAGCTCGGCAATCGCTTGCTGTCTTGCTTTGATCTCCTCTTTTCCTGTCAGTGGATACTGAATAATCGCCCCCAGCCTCTCCCTGCCCGCAGGCAATGAAGTCCGGTTGATCTGCTGAAAAACGGAACGGTCGCCAAAAATATCCAGATCAAAGCTGAACGCGTGTGAAGGATCGGTCTTCTCCGGGGCACCGTCGAAAGCCGAAAAATCATGACGAAAGGCCTTTAATTCATCCTCAGCTATCCGAAGCAGCGACTCTGCCGACTCCCGCTCATCCGACAGGCTGTTGTGCTGCCGCAGCGACCAGGCAAAGGCGACGGCCAGAACCAGCAGCACGATGACAAGCAGCCAGAGATCCCGCGTGAGGGCATACACCACAAAGAAGCTTCCCACGAAAAGTGTCAGCCTGAAGATGCCGTGAAAGTAGATTCTTCTTTTCAGCCTGTCAATATTACGGCGGCTATCTGCCGCCAGGACCTCATAATTCCGGATTCTCTCTTGCACTGTCATCTTGTTTTCCTGTTACACCTACTTATTTTACTGTTGCACCTGCTCATTATGCTGTTGCGCCTGCCATTTATCCTGTTACATCTGCTTATTATCCAGTTACACCTGCCCCGATTTACCTGTAGTTACGCCGCAAAATTACATGTTTTTACCTTGAGAATCAAACCGTCGAAAAAAGAAAAAAAACCGGATTCATTCACGTCGCAAATTCATTGATTTTTTTTGCGGTGTTTCAAATAATTCTATTATCTTTGTGGCATTAAAACGACAGAATGAAAGCAAACATGTTCCATCATCATCATTTTCATACTTGCAATCAGGCGAGTTGAGATAGATATGTGCGAACACAAAAGTCTATATGCATACACCCGTCTGAATAAGCTCAGGCGGGTTTTTTGTTAAAACGGCCTGATTTATCCGGACAAAACAAACCAACAATGGAGAATATAAAAATTGCAATCCAAAAGAGCGGCCGGCTGAGTGAAAAGTCGCTCGAACTGCTGACCGAATGCGGCATCAAGGTATCCAACGGAAACAGGAAGCTGAAGACAGAAGCGCGCAACTTCCCCATGGAGATCCTTTTCCTTCGGGATGACGACATCCCGCAGTATGTGGAGCAGGGCGTGGCCGACATTGGCATCCTGGGTGAGAATGAAGTGTGGGAGAAGGACAAGGAGGTCGACATGATCGAGAAGCTGGGCTTTGGCAACTGCCGCCTTTCGCTTGCCATTCCAAAAGATGAAGTGTATACCGGGCTCGATTATTTCAATGGCAAACGCATCGCCACCAGCTACCCGAAGATACTCCACAAGTATTTTCAGGTGAAGGGCATCGAAGTGAAGATCGAAGAGCTGGGCGGCAGCGTGGAGATCGCCACCGGCATCGGACTGGCCGACGCCATCTTCGATATCGTCAGCACCGGCAGCACCCTGCTGATGAACGGACTCAAGGAGGCCGAAGCCATCATCAAAAGCGAAGCGGTGCTCATCAGCAACAAAAATCTCTCTCCTGCAAAAACCGAGTTACTCGATCGGTTGTTATTCCGTATAAAGGCCTACAAGAACGGGCAGGGTAAAAAATATGTGTTGCTGAATGCCCGCAATGAAGTGATCCCCGACATCGTGAAGCTGCTGCCGGGCATGCGTTCACCCAGCATCCTGCCGCTCGCCGACGAGGGCTGGAGCAGCGTGCACTCTGTGATCAGCGACGACGACTTCTGGGAGATCATCGACGAGCTGAAGCGCCATGGCGCCGAAGGCATCCTGGTTGTCCCCATCGAAAAAATGATTTTATAATCGCATACGACGTAATGAATTTGTTTTTCTTTACTGCATCTTATTGCCGACCCATTGTCGTTTTACAGGCTATCTGATAAGAACTCGCTTCGCTCAAACAGCTTATCAGATTACGCCTGTTGCAACGAATGGGTCCCCGGTAATAAGCTGAGGTTTCAAAAAAACAAATTCAATTACAGACAAAAATGCTGATCGCTGATTGCTGATTGCTGNNAGCTGATCGCTAAACAATTATGAAAACAACATCAAACCCCTCTGAGTCCAAGTGGAAGAAGCTGGCTGAGCGGCCGATGATCAAACAGCGCAAGCTGATGGACACGGTCGAGAAGATGTTCTACGACATCCACCGCAAGGGAGACAAGGCTGTGCTGGGCTACAGCCGCAAGTTCGACTTTGCCGCCCAGGAGACGCTGGCGGTCGGCCAGGAGATCATCGACCAGGCTGCAGAGCTGGTACCGGAACGGTTGAAGCAGGCCATTGCGCTGGCGGCGAAGAACATTGAAACCTTTCACCGGGCGCAACAGGAAGAGGCACGGAAGGTAGAGACAGCACCCGGTGTGGTCTGCTGGCGTGAAGCCCGCCCCATTGAGCGGGTCGGCATCTACGTCCCCGGCGGCACCGCCCCACTCTTTTCCACGGTGCTGATGCTTGCCATCCCGGCAAAGATTGCCGGCTGCAGTGAGATAGTGCTTTGTACGCCTCCCAACGAGAAGGGGGAGATCCATCCCGCCATTCTCTATGCCGCGCAAATGACCGGTGTCACCCGTGTCTTTGCAGTCGGTGGCATACAGGCCATCGGAGCAATGACCTTCGGCACGGAGAGCATCCCCAAGGTGGACAAGATCTTTGGCCCCGGCAATCAGTATGTGATGGCCGCCAAGCGTTCGGCACAGTTCTACGGGGTAGCCATCGACATGCCAGCCGGTCCGAGTGAAGTGCTGGTGATTGCCGATCCTACCTGCAACCCAGCTTTCGTGGCCGCCGACCTGCTCTCGCAGGCCGAGCATGGTCCGGACAGCCAGGTGATCCTGCTCTCCAACAGCA
Organism: Proteiniphilum sp. UBA4084; assembly: GCA_002383605.1. GTDB lineage: Bacteria > Bacteroidota > Bacteroidia > Bacteroidales > Dysgonomonadaceae > Proteiniphilum. The sequence continues at coordinate 15,615 of DFYK01000023.1, forward strand.
AGCAGGTGATCAAGCAGGTGAACAAGGAGATCGATCTGCAGCTCCCCAACCTGCCACGACAGGAGGTTGCTGCAAAAGCGCTGAAAAACAGCAAAGCCATCCTCTTCCAGGATCTGGACGAATGTGTGGCATTCAGCAACTTCTATGCACCCGAACACCTGATCCTGGCGACAGAGAACCCGGTGCTGGTGAGCCGAGATGTGATGAACGTCGGCTCCGTCTTCCTGGGCAACTGGAGCTGCGAGAGCGCCGGCGACTATGCCAGCGGCACCAACCACACACTGCCCACAAGCGGTTATGCCAAAGCCTACAGTGGCGTCTCGCTCGACAGTTTCATAAAAAAGATCACCTTCCAGCAACTCAGTGAGGAGGGCATCCTCCGCATTGGCAATGCCATCGAGATCATGGCAGAGACAGAGCAGCTTGATGCCCACAAAAATGCAGTCACCCTGCGTCTGGGAGCCGCCACTGCCAGGCACCTGACCTCAGTCGGCGGCACTGCCTACGAAGACAATACAGGAAGAAACCCTGAAAACAGTGCAACGACTGCTCCTGAAAGCAGTACAGAAACAGAGACAATCAATCCGGAAACCGATACAGAAACAGCACAACCGAATGAAGAACTTTGATTTGCAATCGTGGGTACGCCCCAACATCTGGGCGTTGAAACCCTACTCCAGTGCAAGAGACGAATTCTCGGGCGACGAGGGCATCTTTCTCGATGCCAACGAAAATCCGTTTGGCAGGAAGAACCGCTACCCCGACCCGCACCAGCGGGCGCTGAAAAAGGCGCTGTCGGAGCGGAACCACATCCCCGCAGAAAATATCTTTATCGGCAATGGCAGCGATGAGGTGATCGACCTGGTCTACCGCATCTTCTGTGAACCGGCAAAAGATCGTGTGATCATCTGCCCGCCCACCTACGGCATGTACGAGGTGTCGGCCCATATCCACAACGTGGAGGTAGTCAGGGTGCCGCTGACCGATGCGTTTGAGATGAATATCGATGAGATTCTCGCCCACCCTGCCCAATGCCTGTTTGTCTGTTCGCCCAACAATCCATCCGGAAACCGCCTACAAAACGTGGAGCGCCTGCTGGAAGAGTTTCAGGGTATCGTGGTGGTGGACGAAGCCTACATCGATTTCTGTGGCGACAGAAGCTTCACGGAACTGCTTCCGCAATATCCCAACCTCATCGTGATGCAGACCTTCAGCAAGGCATGGGCCCTGGCCAGCGCCCGCGTGGGGGTGGCCTATGCCAGTGCGGAGATCATCGCCCTGATGGACAAGACCAAGCCTCCCTACAACGTGAGCCGGTTTAATCAGGAGGAAGCCATCAAAGCGCTCTCCAAGCCGGAGAAGCAAGCCTACAGGGTAGCGACGATCCTCCAGGAACGGGCACTGCTGGAAAAGGAACTGCCGCAGCTGCCGGTAGTAAAACACATCTATCCCTCCGATGCCAACTTCCTGCTGGTGGAGGTGACCGACGCCGATGCCATCTACCACTTCCTGGTCTCGAAGAAAGTGATCGTCCGGAACCGCAACAGCGTGGTCCGCAACTGCATCCGCATTACGGTAGGTACACCGGAAGAAAACAAGATCCTGTTGCAAGCGCTCAGGGACTGTGGAAACGGAAATTAAAGTTTATGCACAAGAATTAATCTGCTTAATTACAGATTGATATCCACAAGAAACGACAAATGAAGAAAGTACTTTTTATTGACCGCGACGGCACGCTGATCATCGAGCCCGAAGATGAGCAGATCGACAGCCTGGAGAAGCTGGAATATTACCCCGGCGTCTTTCGCTATCTCTCCCGGATTGCTTCCGAGCTGGAGTATGAGCTGGTGATGGTCACCAACCAGGACGGACTGGGTACCTACTCCTTTCCCGAAGATACCTTCTGGCCGGCACAAAACAAGATCATCCGGACCCTTGAAAATGAAGGGATTCATTTCAGCGAGATACTGATCGACCGCTCCTTCCCGCAGGATAACCTGCCGACCCGCAAACCCGGCACTGCCCTGCTCACCCACTACCTGAAGGGAGGGTACGACCTGGCAAA
>DFYK01000116.1 GCA_002383605.1 Proteiniphilum sp. UBA4084
TTCGTATATGGTGGCACCACCGGCGAAACAGCGCGTTATCTGCTATGCATGATCGGATATTTTGACCATAAAACCGGCATGGTAGCGAGGCCTACTGTGGTATATGACAAGAAGGGAGTGAATGATCCACACGATAATCCTTCCTTGATGATAGACGATGAGGGGTATATCTGGGTATTCATCAGCGGGCGCGGACAGAAACGCCCCGGATTCAAATACAGGAGCAAACTTCCGTACAATATCGATGGTTTCGACGAAATAAGTACAGAAGAGATGACCTATCCACAGCCCTGGAACACAGGTCTGGGCTATTTTCACTTTTTCACAAAGTATAAGGGAAACAGATTGCTTTACTTCGAGACCAGTACCGATGGCATTCACTGGTCGGAAGATCAGTTGCTTGCTGCCGTACCGCAAAAAGAAGGAGAACAGGCGGGCCATTACCAGGTGAGTGGACTTTATCATAACCGGAAGCTGGGTACTTTCTTCAATCGTCATCCCAACGGAGATGTGGACAAAAGAACAGATCTCTATTATATAGAAACCTCCGATCTGGGTAAGACGTGGAACGACATACAAAAAAGAAACCTCTCGATCCCGCTGTTACAAAAAGAGAACACAGCATTGGTAATCGATTATCAGTCAAAGCACAAGAATGTGTATGTAAAAGATATGGATTTCGATAAAAAAGGAAATCCAATCTGTCTCTATATCAGAAGTAACGGACATGAACCGGGACCCGCAAGCGCCCCCTACGAATGGTGCATCACGCACTGGAATGGGAAGGAATGGCGTACAAATGTAATCACTGAGTCTGATCACAACTATGACATGGGCAGTTTATATATTGGAAACAATGAGTGGAGGATTGTAGCGCCCACCGCCACCGGCCCGCAAAAGTGGGGCGTTGGTGGAGAGGTGGAAATCTGGTCTTCCACTGATAAAGGTATTCACTGGAAAAAGATGAGAACAGTCACTTCAAACAGTCGCTTCAATCACGCATATATACGCCGTCCCTTACACTTCAAAGCTCCTTTCTGTTTCTTCTGGTCAGATGGCGATGCCCATCATTTCAGTAAGTCACAACTTTACTTTGGTGATTTCAAAGGAAATGTATGGCAACTCCCGTATGAGATGAAAAACGATTTTGAAAAACCAAAACAGATGAATTAGTCATGCGAAAAAGCTCATTGTCACTCATATTCTTACTCATACTGATTGTTTCAGGTAAAGTATGTGCTCAGGGTTGGCGCGATATGAAAACAGTGGAAGATGTTTGCATTGCGTATCCCGAAGAGATGAAAAAAATGCTGGGAGAGCTGAATTTCAATTACCCAGGCATGGAACAGGTAAAAGAGGCCGTCGCATCGAAAAATATTCCAGCAGCTTGTACCCTCCTGCTGGAATATTATCAAAACAGCATTCATGCCCAGCATTTAAGGGAAAAAGATATGCCCGCTCACTCCGAAAAGACAGAGGCTGAAGCCGATTCCATTCTCAATAATATTTTTGTCATACAGAATGTGAGAGGTGTCGTCCCTTGGGGGGAAGACGGTCACCGCGACTGGCATTACAGAGGACCGAATAACGACCGGGAATGGGCTTGGCTCTCCAATCGGCACAGTCAGTTAAGTCATGTCTTTGACGTCTATCTCGAGACCGGGAATCCCAAATATGCCATTTATGTGGATGAGTTTCTGCGTGATTTCATTATCAAAAGTATGCCTTACCCCGGCCTAAAGGGAAGTGACGCTGTGTGGAGAGGTCTTGAAGTGAGTTTTCGCTCAAAGGTCTGGTCCCGGATTTTCTATGGTTTGCTGCAATGTGAATACCTGCAACCTTCCACACGTCTGCTGATGCTAAGCAGCATACCCGATCATGCACACTACAATCGTCATTTTCACAGCGGCAACAACTGGCTTACCATGGAAATATCGGCATTGGCAACCGTCGCTACAAATTTTCCGGAGTACAAGGATGCGGAGGAGTGGTTAAATTATTCCATAGACACCATGGCGGAAAGTATGAAAAATCAGGTCTATCCCGATGGCGCACAAACAGAACTGACCTCGCATTATCACAACGTTTCCCTGAGCAATTTTGACCTGTTCAAGGAGATATGTGACCGGGCAGGCAAACCACTGCCTCTCTTTTTTAACAGAACCCTTGAAGCGATGTATGCCTATATCGCTCATGCCGTACGACCCGATGGCAACCGGATTCTGAATAACGACGGCGACCTGGGTAGCGATCGGTCCCTGATCCTGAAAGGAGTGCAAGCATATGATAAGCCCGAATGGGAATATATTGTAACTAATGGAAAAACAGGTATAAAACCCACTGAAGGCCCCTCATACCTCTTCCCGTGGGCTGGCCAGTTGATCTCACGGAGTGGATTTGATGCAGATGCACATTGGTCGTTTTTCGACATCGGCCCCTGGGGAAGCGGCCATCAGCACAACGACAAGCTTAATATCTCCGTTTCCGCCTTTGGACGCGATCTGCTTGTGGATGCAGGCCGGTTTGCTTATACCGGAGAAGTAGCTGATAAATTCAGGTCCTACGCAAAGGGAAGCCAGGGACACAACGTGCTTCTTTTCGACCACAAAGGACAAGGAGCAGGTCCGCTGCTTGCCGAACGACCTCTTTCCTATGAACAGTGGAAAATGACGGATTCCTATGACTATGCCAAAGGATCGATGGAGACTTTCCCGGGACTCGAAGGCAAACTGAAACACACACGCCACCTATACTATTCACGTGGTGACTTTTGGATTGTGGTCGATGAAATTGAGACCGACAGGCCAAGAAAGATAGAAGCACTATGGCACTGGCATCCAAGCTGTAAGGTGGGTGTCAATGGGAATAACGTATACACCGAAAATGACAGGGGTAACCTGCAGATTGTCCCTGTCGGTAACCGGAAATGGGAGATTAATTTTATCAAAGGGCAGGAGGAACCTGAAATTCAGGGATGGTACAGCAAAGAATACAATGAGTTTGAACCCAATGTGGCTTCCGTGTATACGACGCAGATCAAATCGGACAGTAAGCTTGTATGGCTTTTATTTCCTTCCGAAAAGGTTGAAACGGGTGTCCGGGCTGAAATCATTTCTGAATCCCCAAAAGGAATAAAAGTGAGCGTGACGGATCAAAAAGAAAATAAGTGGAATGTGACTGTTCCGCTNNTTTCAACCCATGCTTTTTCTTTCGAAAAAAGAGATATCCTTCAGCAAGAATCCCAAAAAATCGGATTGTCTGAAGTCCTTGTAAAGGATTTCTCAGAAATTGGATTTCCTGCTTACGCCGATCGAAAATTTTGGAACAATCTTCCCGCTACCATCAGGCAGCAATATATTGAAGCAGCAGAGAAATATCTGGATTACGACTGGCCAGCCGTAAAAGCAACAGATTATCTGGAGATTATCCGATCGGGCGACCGCAGACAAGGGGCATACGCGGCACCCAACGCTGCACTCCAGGCATTGGTAATGGGTGAACTGACAGAAGGAAAAGGGAGGTTCACCGACCAGATTGTGAACGGTGTCTGGTATTACAGTGAACAAACATGGTGGGGCTGGTCGGCTCACCTGACAGCCCAAAAAGCAAAACATGGCCTGCCCGATGTGAACGAACCGGTGATTGACCTGGGAGTGGGCGAAATTGCCAATGTGCTCTCCTGGACATGGTTTCTTTTCAAAGATGAGTTCGATAAAATACATCCCTTAATTTCACAAAGACTGAAACAGGAGATCATGCACAAGGCAGTAATCCCTTATTATGAGCGGGAAGATTTCTGGTGGATGGGATTTGGTTCACGGTCGGTAAACAACTGGAATCCATGGACCAATCACAATATGCTCACAGCCATACTAATTCTGGAGGACGATCAGCAAAAGAAAATCAAAAACGTTGAAAAGGTGATCCGTTCGCTTGATGTCTTTGTCAACGGCTATCCCGACGACGGTGGGTGTGATGAAGGTCCTTCCTACTGGGGAAGAGCGGGAGCATCGTTGTATCAGTGTCTCGACTTGTTGAAGAGAGCGACTGGCGGAAAATTTGATGTATATGAAAACCAGCTGATTAAAAACATGGGTAGCTATATTTACAAAGCATATATTGCATATCCCTATTTCATCAATTTTGCCGATGCAGATGCAACAACCGGAGGGAGACCTTCCATCATTTACCACTACGGCAAAGACACCGGAGACCCGGTGATGCAGAAATTCGGTGCTTTCCTTGCACACAAACAGGGATGGGGAGAGGAAAAACCCGGAGGCAAGCCCGACGAACAGATTATGCAGCTTCTCTATCTGGATGAAATTAAAAATGCAAAAGCTGAGGAAGCATTGATCAGTGATTTTTGGTTACCTCAAACCGAAGTTGCGGGTGGAAGAGACAAAGCAGGTAGCTCCGATGGATTCTTTTTTGCAGCAAAAGGAGGGCATAATGCCGAAAGCCACAACCACAACGACCTGGGTTCGTGTGTGCTATATATCAATGGCAAACCCTGCCTGATTGACGTGGGCAGAGAAACATATACGGCAAAAACATTCAGCAATGAACGTTATCAGATATGGACCATGCAATCACAGTTCCATAATCTGCCAAAAATAAATGGTTATGACCAACTTGCCGGAAGAAATTACAAAGCGACCAATGGTCAATTCAGTGCCGACAAAAAACAAGTGAATTTTTCAACCGATATTGCAGCTGCTTATCCGAAAGAGGCAGGCATAAACAAATGGGTGCGTTCCTACCAGCTCGACAGGGGCAAACGATTTGTAGTCAAAGATGAATACGGGTTCAATAAAATGCCGGAGAACCCCACCACACTGAATTTCGTCACCTATTGCAAGGTAACGGATAGCAAGCCCGGTACGTTAATACTACAAGGTGAAGATTATAACCTGGAGCTGACTTACAATTCCAAAACAACAAAACCGACCATTGAATTTATCGAGGTCACCGACAACGGACTGAAGCGTTACTGGCCCAACGGCGTAACAAGGATTGTCTTCAACCTGAAAAATCCAGGACTGAAAGGGGAAAACCGGATTACCATCACAAATAAATAATAACATGGCGACAATGAAAAAAATATGTATAAATCTGGCGTTTTTGGCCTTTCTTTTGACCTTTCATATCAGCCAGGCTACTGCTTCCGATTTTGATGTGATCAAAAAAAGGGTCATTGCAAACCTTCTGGGACAGGATGTCCCTGATAAGGCAGTTGAGACGATGGTGAACACCATCAATCCCGACGG
>DFYK01000027.1 GCA_002383605.1 Proteiniphilum sp. UBA4084
ACTCAGGCTCGTTGGGTCACAACAGTATCTCAGACATTGTGCAGGATTTTGAGGGAAACTACTGGATTTCGACCATTGGAGGAGGGATTGATAAACTATCCAAATACAATCTTTCCCATCCCAGGTTTGAGCATTTCACAACCGAAAATTCAGGATTACTCTCCGATGACATTCAGGATCTTTGCCTTGATCCTGTCAGAAATTCTATCTGGATATGCAACAGACGCAACATCCAGATTCTGGATTTCTCCACCAACCTCATAAGCCGTCTTCAATTCTATACACGATCGCATGAGATTCCGGAACACATGAATGCGATCTTTGTGGATTCACAATCACGCTTGTGGATTGGTGGGAACGGGATCCACATCATCGATTTGAAAGATTACAGGAATGGATATGAATGCATTTCCTACACCCAAAAGCTGGACGACCCCGAGAGCAAGGTCAAGGAGAAAATCACCTGTATTCTGGAAACCAAAGACCGTGAAATTTATTTGGGTAGCATGGGAAATGGCATCTATCAGCTCGATAAGGTTCGTTCAAATGGTGTCTACACTTTCACCAACTATGCGGGTCGTTCCGGGCTGTCCGACACCAGTATTTCAAACCTGATAGAAGATGGATACGGAAACATATGGATCAGTACATTGAAAGGAATCTACCTCTTCAATGCCTTTACAAAAAGAGCCACCAAGTTCGATGAAGAAGAGGGACTGCAGGTGCAGCAGTTCTACAAAAGGGCGGGATGCAAAACAGCCAATAACCGAATGATCCTGGGCTCCACCAACGGTCTGGTTTCATACAGCTCCATGGTCCACTTTCCCAAAAAGAAGGAAAGAGTGGTGACCCTGACCAGTTTCTATTGTGATGGCATGGAATTGATCCCCTTTATGCACGAGAAAAATCTCTCCACTTCCATCACCCAGGCGAAGGAAATACACCTCTATCCGCCACACAATTCTTTTGAACTGAGCTACAGCAGTCTCGAGTATACGGGTCAGGGTAAGATTTATTATTTTCATCGCATTCTGGAACTGAATGAAAAAGTGAATGTGGGCCTCACCAGGAGAAATGCACGATACACCAATCTGCATGCCGGTAAATATACTTTTGAAGTATGGTGTACCAATTACGACAACTCCTGGTCGTCGGAGCGCACACATCTCTCCATCATTGTACATCCCCCTTTTTATCAGACTGCCTGGTTTTATTCGCTGATTGCTTTGTTTTTAATCTCAGTTGTATCTTACAGCCTCTATGGGTATTACCAACGACAAAAAAAGATTCAGCACATGCTGAAAGAAAAAATTGGTGATCGCACAGCTGCACTCACCAAGACCATTGAGGAACTGGAACTCATACAGCGTGAAATCATCGAGAAAAACGAACAATTGCAAATCCAGAACGAGGAGATTAATCAACAAAAAAATGCAATCTATGAGATGTCCCTGCAAATGGAACAACTGAACAAGGATAAAATATCCTATTTCACCAATATAGCCCATGAGTTCAAGACACCACTGACTCTTATTCTGGGTCCTACCGGGCAACTCATACAAGATGCGGAGAACCTCGAAAAAAAGGAGAGCCTTGACATGATCAACCGAAACGCCCGTTATCTCCTTTCCATGGTAAATCAACTGATCGACCTACAGAAAATCGACACCAATAATCTGATGCTACACCCGGTTCAATTTAACCTGGTTGACCTGTTGAATCAGACCGTTGCCGATTTTTCAGGACTGATGCAGCAGAGGGGTATGCATACAGAAATCAGATACCGGCTCAAGCATACAGATGTGGTAACAGACAGGGATAATATTCACAAGATTCTGTTCAACTTACTTTCAAATGCCGTCAAATATACACCCGACAAAGGTAAAGTGACGCTTCATGCCGCTCAGTTTTTCGACCGCTCCTCCGGTGAACTGATGCAATACATTGCAGTCAACAATAGTGGCAGTACAATTAACAGTCAGGAAACAGAAAAGATTTTTGACCGATTTTACCAGATTCCAGGTCAGCAGAAATATGCACAATTCGGACAAAGCAGTACCGGCATTGGATTGCACATCGTGAAGGAGATTGTCACCTTACTGAATGGTCAAATCTCGGTAAAGTCATCTGCCAAAAAAGGGGTCACTTTCCGTTTCTACTTCCCCATTGCGATCGCTGGACAATCAGAAGAATCTGTTATCCAGGAAACAGAACAGCCTCTTTCAACGGCAGACATCATTCCTCCCTTCATTCCTATAGACCGGGATAAACCCAATTTACTTTTGGTGGAGGACAATCCGGATATGCGTGCTTACATCAAGAAAATACTGCTTCCCCGTTTTAATGTGGCCGAAGCAAATAACGGAGAAACAGGTTTGGAAGCGGCCAGGAAAATATTACCGGACTTCATTGTTTCTGATTTGATGATGCCGTTATGCAACGGGGCAACTCTATGCAGAAGAATACGAGAGAATCTTGAATTATGCCATATCCCTTTTTTGCTGTTGACCGCAAACTCAAGCGAGAAAGCTTATATAGAGAGTTTCGAAAACGGCATCGATGGATATATCACCAAACCTTTTGAGGAATCACTTCTCCTGGCACAAATAGAATCGATCATGAAAAACCGCGACCTTCGCCAGCAAAAGTTTATTGAGAGCGGGATGAATTTGTCTGAACTGGACGCAGGATATTCTGATCAGCAGTTTATGAAAGAGGTCATCGGGATCATAGAGACAAACTACGAGGATTCCAATTTTGGTGTAAAGGAACTCGTCGCCCATCTGAACATGAGTTATACCATTGTATATAAAAAATTTGTCTCATTGACTGGTGTACCACCCGTCAAATTTCTACTGCTCTACCGATTAAAAGTTGCCAAAATCATTTTGGAACGAAATAAACACAACAATGTAATTGTTTCTGAAATAGCCTACCGTGTGGGTTTTAATGATCCGAAATATTTTACACGCTGTTTTGTAAAGCAATATAATATGACTCCCAGCACCATCATCCATCAGTAATCGTCATAATGCCGATGCGTGACCCTCACGTACAAACCTATTCAAAACCAACCCAGTCTATTTCTAAATCCCCTTCATTCAAAAGGGAGAGCTGCAAATCGTGAATACCTTCAACCACGCTTTCTAACGGCACGCTGATCTCCTGCCACTTTTTGTCGCTAGCCACATTGAACGTTGCCACGACCCTGTTATCGGGTTCAATGGAACGAAGACACGCACTACCTCCCGTTCTGCTAAACACCCGAATCTTCACCTTACTCAGATTTTCTTTTCCAAAATCCACCCGACTGTAGCGTGCCCAGGAATTTTTCTCGTTGAGAATAAGCTTCCACCCCTCAAACAGATTGTCTTTGTTCAAATAGTCGATCGAGACGCCTGTGGGACTGATAGCGGTGTATCTGTCAAGCTGGATATGTTGCGCCTTTGCAGGTGTGATACCTACACCACGGAGAGAAGGAATGACTTTCTGAATAGAACCATCGGGGTCGAAAAAAAGTGAATCGATCCGTGTCGATCTGTTTTTGTCGAAAGCTGGTGAATAGTCGTTGTGATGGTAGAAGAGGTACCACTGACCTTTGTATTCCACAATGGAGTGATGATTGGTCCAGCATTCCACAGGCGATTCATCCATGATAACGCCTCGGAATTTGAAAGGCCCTTTCGGATTTTCTCCTGTAGCATATGCCAGTACTTCGGTCTTCTCGCGTACCCATGGGAAAGTATAATAATAGATATCATTTCGCTTAAATACAAAAGGACCTTCCTTGAAACCTTCGGGCAACCCTTCAATTTGCTGTGGTTCTCCCTCGATCTCCAGCATGTTCTTCTTGAGTTTCGCCACAGACATGCCGTGTCCAGACCAATAGAGATAAGCCTCCCCGTCATCGTCAATTAATACACAAGGATCGATACCCGAGACTCCTGCAATGGGATGCTCCTCCGGTATGAAAGGGCCGTAGGGCTTATCGGATGTGGCCACGCCGATGGCAAATCCTCTTCGTTGTTCACCCGCCGGTGTCGAAGGAAAATAGAAATAATACTTCCCATTTTGGTACACACAATCGGGTGCCCACATAGCGTATGAACCGGGAGCAACCCACGGTATGTTCTCCTGGCTCACGATCACACCGTGGTCATGCCAGTCTACTAGATTTTCCGATGAAAAAACATGATAATCCTCCATACAGAACCATTCCTTCAAACGTTCAACAGGACTGGGTATATCGTGCGATGGATAAAGATACACTTTTCCTTCAAAAATCCGGGCCGTGGGGTCTGCAGTATACTGATTGCTGATAATGGGATTTTGTCCGCTAACGGTTATGCTGCATAAGATAAAAAGAATGAAAATTCCCCTATTCAATCGTCCAATTTTGTTCATATTACTTAAAAAAATAAGTTATACAATAAATTTTACTACTTTATTTTACAAAAATAGGTGTTTATCACTTAAAACGTGGGGAATAATCTTTTCAAAGAGGGGACAGAGATCTCTTACCTCTTCAATCATAGAGGAGTTTTTATATTTTTAGGAGGATATTTCTTTTTTTAATAAAATAATCCACCATTCAAAAAGATTTTTTTACTTACAAACCGACACCAAACCGATAATTTTGTGAACCAGTAAAAAAGAAGACACCTTCTTCCTTTCATACCATATTCATGTGCAAGCATTTTTTTTGAAATTTATACGAATCAGCTTGTTAATTTTTTATTTTATTAATTCTATTTCTATTTTATTAATTTTATTTCTATGAATAAAAGAGTATTGTTCTTATTTTTTGGACTATGTCTATGTTTCAGCTCTTTTGCACAAATGCAGATAAGAGGTATTGTGACAGACATACAAGGCGAACCTGTTCCGGGAGTTACCGTACTGGAACTGGGAACGCAAAAAGGGGTCATAACCGATATTGACGGTCGCTACAGCATATCGGTACAGGGAACAGCATCCACGCTGCAATTTTCTTTCGTAGGCATGGAAACCAGGGAAATTGCTGTAGGCAACCGGTCTGTAATCGACGTGGTGCTGAATGAAGTTTCCACTGACCTTGACGAACTCATCGTAGTAGGTTATGGTACCATGCGTAAGAGTGATGTCTCCGGTGCTATCTCGTCAGTCAGATCCGATGCACTGCAGAACATCATCACCTCAGACGCGGCGGCAGCCATGCAAGGTAAAGCTTCCGGTGTGCAGGTTTTGAGTAATTCCGGTGCCCCCGGTCAGGGTGCCACCATCCGGGTGCGTGGTTATTCCTCGAATTCAGGCGAGATCGGTCCGCTTCTGATTGTGGACGGGTTGCAGGTGGACAACATCCAGTACCTGGATCCCTCGATGATTGAATCCATTGAAATATTGAAAGATGCCGCTTCTGCAGCCATTTATGGTGCGCAGGCCGGAAATGGCGTGGTGTTGGTTACCACCAAAACAGGGGCATTGGCCAAAGGGAGTTCCAGTATTTCCTACGACGTGAGTTACGCCAACCAGAGACTGGCACGTCATCCGCAAATATTCGGAGCTGAAGATTTCATTGCATACAAAAAGATGTCCGGTCTGCCCATTGAAACGCAGTTGGAAACAAACCATTATGATGGCACCGACACCGACTGGTTTGATGCAGTCTTTGCTCCTTCATGGAGTCAGAAACACACAATGACCTTCCAGGGTGGCAACAACCAGGGAAACTATTTTACCTCGATCAATTATATCCACAACGATGGTATTGTAAAAGGTGACAAGGATGTGTATAAACGCCTCTCGGCCCAGATCAATGCCGACTACAACATCAAGAAATGGTTGCAGGTGGGGACCAACAACTCCATCGAGAAATGGTCGACCAAGTCTGTTCCCCATATGACACAGTACGGATCACTGATGAATTCCGTACTGACACTCGATCCGCTGACGCCGGTATATTATTCCAGTCCGGATCAATTTGCGCCGACCATGAAACAAGCGTATGATGAAGGCAAGATCATCCTCAGGGATCCCGATAACGGGCTCTACTATGCCACTTCCAAGTATATTACCGACGATAGCGGGAACCCCCTTCTGCAAAGGGACCGAGTTGATTCCGAAAATAGAGGTGTCACCCTCCGGGGTATGATCTTTGGCAACCTGAAACCCGTGAAGGGACTGATCATCACCTCCCGTCTGGGATACAGGATTGCACAGAGCAACGAACACAGATTCAATACACCCTATTATGCCACTCCGCAAGCCAAGTCGGATGATTACAACATTTCTGCCAATACAAACACCAGTCTCTATTATCAGTTTGAAAACTTTGCCAATTACAACATCACCCTCGATCAGCATGTAATCACTGCCATGGGTGGTATGTCATACATTGAGAACAACTGGGACAATGTGAGCACCAGCGCGCAGGGCCCGGATATTCTGACAGGATACGAACCGAATTTCCGTTATATGGATTACGTGAAAAGCAACATGGTGGACGGACAGGAGAAGACGGTGAAGAGCTTCGGCAATCTACCAGGTAAATCAGCACAAATATCCTATTTCGGACGTATTGTCTATACTTTTGACAATCGCTACACCCTTCAGGCAAACTTCCGTGCCGACGCTTTCGATTCCTCCAAATTGCCCGCCGACAATCGCTGGGGCTATTTTCCTTCCTTCTCTGCAGGGTGGAACGTCAGCAACGAAAAGTTTTTCACAGAAAATATCAATATGGATACCTTTTCATTCCTGAGGCTCCGTGCTTCCTGGGGACGTAATGGTAACATCAATGTACTCAACAACTACAAGTACAGCACCACCATCGCTTACAACAGCTCCTGGTACCAGTATGGCGTGGAGGACAGCGGTCCCTCATACGGTTCAAAACCTTCCGGCCTGGCCAACCCGAATCTCAAATGGGAAACCTCAGAACAGCTCGACCTGGGTGTGGAAATGAGGTTCCTGAGAAACAGACTTGCTTTCTCCGCAGACTACTACGACAAAAAGACCAAGGATTTGCTGGTAAATATCAATCCTGTTCCTGAACTGGGTGTGGCAGAAACGACGGTCAATGCAGGTTCGGTTCTCAACAGGGGGTTTGAGTTGGAAGCATCCTGGAGAGACAATATCGGCAAGGACTTCAGTTACTCTGTCAGCGCCAACTTCTCCACCTTGCACAACGAAGTCACTTACCTCGATCCCTCCATTTCTCGTCTGGAAGGTGCCACCGGTGGTGTAGACGGGACCAATAACCCGATCCGCACAGCGTTCGAGGTTGGGTATCCTATCTGGTATTTCAGAGGATACCAGTATGAAGGAGTAAACCCTGAAACGGGTGAAGCCATCCTCACGGATGTCAATAGTGATGGCAATATCTCAGATGGCGATATGACCTATCTGGGAAAAGCAATACCCGATTTCACCTATGGTCTGAACATCAGTCTGGCATACAAGGGACTGGACCTGAATATATTTGGTGCCGGCGTAGGGGGTAACAACATCTTCTCCGTATTGTATCGTGCGGATACACCCATGCGCAACTCGCTGAAATATTACTACGACAACGCCTGGACTCCTGACAACAAGAGCGCTTCCATGCCCAATCCACAGGCAGTTGCCACCGACTGGCACTTCTGGGGTTCTTCCGCTTCCATGTTCAACGGAGCCTACTTCAAGATCAAACAGCTCCTGATCGGTTATACACTTCCGGAAGAAATCACCCAAAAGGCATTGATCAACAAACTGAGACTCTATGTCTCGCTGGATGATTTCTTTACCTTCACCAAATACCCCGGCGTAGACCCTGAAACGGCTACTGTGAGCACTGCCCCTCAACGCGCAGGTTTTGACAACGGTACCTATCCCCAATCGAAAAAGGTTACATTTGGCCTTAACATCACATTCTAATTCAATACATTATCCATATGAAAAAAATTATATATCCCCTGTTAATCATCGCTGTCACACTCTTTACGGCTTGTAACGAGGATCTGCTCGATATTCCACAAAAAGGTGTGATCGGTATCGACTCGTTCTACCAGACCGATGAGGATGCAGAATCTGCACTGGTCAATCTGTATGGAGACTTCATCACTAACATCGGAGGCAACGATGGAATCTATGTTCCCTACAACATCATCTTCAACTACTGTGCAGATAATGTGCTCGCAGCTGGAGAATTTTACGGGGACAATGATCAATTCGCTAGCATCAATGAATTTCGTTTCGATTCACAGAGTTCTGTGGTATATCAGTTGTACAGACGACTCTATTTCGTGATTTATCATTCCAATTTGGTCATAGATAATTTTGAATATGGCGAAAGCGCCGTCAAAGACCGCTGTATTTCTGAGGCAAGAGTGATCCGCGCATGGTGTCACATGGTGGCTGCCCTGGCATGGGGTACCCCTCCCCTTGTCGATCATCTGCTCGCCCCTGAAGATAAACCGTCAAACTTCGAAGGTACGCACGAGGAATTGCTCAAGTGGTGTGCGAAAGAATGTGCCGAATCGGTATCCTATCTCGACGAGCGGAAAAGCACCACAGATAAGGATGGTGCGGTAAAAGTTACCAAGGGCTTTGCCTGGACGGTACAGGGAAAGGCATTACTCAATGCAGGTGACTATGCCGGCGCAAAGACAGCACTCAAGAACGTGATCTCTTCAGGCAAGTATGAACTGGTACCGGGAGAAGAATTTGGTAACCTCTTTCACCTCTCCGGCGATGGCAACGAAGAAAAGGTATTCGAGCTGAACCTGATCAACAATGCCAGCATCGGTGACTGGAGCGGAAAAATTCAACGTTCTACCTGGATGGAAATGAACCTCTGGGGATGGAGATCCTCCCGTCTGGCTGCTTCTCCCACGATGCAGGCTGACCAGGGATGGGGTGGTCTGGCTGTGGAAGAGACTTTCGCAAACGAGTTCGCTGCGAACGATGGAGATTCTTATCGCCGCAAAGCGACCATCATCTCGTATGAAGAGTTCCTCACCGAGTTGGAATGGCCCAGCGACGGGGGAGACGTCAACAGCATGACCAAAGCACAGAAGCTCGCTGATCCGAACAGGGGCATTGTCAATCCCGACGGCCTTTATGGACAAAGCAACTACCTGCAGCGAAAACACATCGTAGCCAAAGAAGACCGTTCTACCAACTGGTATCGTTTCAACAACTTCATCATCACACGCTATGCCGATGTATTGCTGATGTATGCCGAAGCTTGTGCGCAGACCAACGACAACGACGGACTGCAGTATCTCCGCATGGTACAGCAACGTGCTGGATCGGCCTATATAAGCTCCACACTCACACTCGCAGATGTAAAGAAAGAAAGAAATTACGAGCTGTGGATGGAAGGATCGCGCTGGGTCGATATGAAACGATGGGGAGAATTTGAGAAAGTAAAGAAAGCAGGCACGCACATTCCTTCATTGAAAGATGCCTTTATCAATGACGGAGAGGCCGCTCACAGAGGCTATCTCACCTACTCTGAGCCCAATGCAGGGAAACAGGTCGGTTTCAAGACAGGCAAACACGAATGGTTCCCTTATCCTTACAATGTAATCTCCATTAATCCTAACCTGATTCAAAATCCGGGTTGGTAAAGATGTAGTTTTTCATTTCTTTATTTTACAAACAATTATCAATCATTTTTATGAAAAAAATATCAGCAATACTTTTACTTGTCTGCCTTATTCTTCCGGCAATCACTTTTGCACAATCGTTTCCGGAAGGAACCTTCCCCAACGAGCACAATCTCGATGGAATGCAATGGCCCCGCATAGATGCACAGGGAAACACCTACTTCAGGGTGTATGCTCCTCATGCAAAACAAGTGCAGATAAGCTTTCGCGGCCCGATGACCAGGGAAGCAGATGGCTATTGGACTTACGTGTCGCCTGAGCCTGAAGCAGTGGGATTTCACTACTACCAGCTGATCATCGATAGCGTGAATGTGGCCGATCCTGCGACCAAATCCTATTATGGCATGAGCCGATGGGTCAGCGCCATTGAAATACCGGAAGGGTTGCCTTACGACAAGACCCAAAATGTGCCACATGGCGACATCAGAATGAAGAAGTACTGGTCTGAAATGACACAGAGCTGGCGGATGTGCTATGTATATACCCCTCCCCTGTACGATCAGGAGAGCGACAGACGTTACCCCGTTCTTTATCTACAACATGGGGGAGGCGAGGATGAAACGGGCTGGGTGTTTCAGGGGCGCATGGGAAACATCATGGACAACCTGATTGCCGAAGGGAAAGCGGTACCCATGATCGTGGTCATGGATCGCGGATATGCCGCACTGCCCGGAACAAATCAGACTCCCAGGTTCGACAATCCCGGAATGAATGCTTTTTTGGCAGGAGTCCAGGCACCAGAAGGAAATCCGGAGGCACGCCCTGCCGCGCCATCCCGCTTCTTTAGCATTTTCCCTGAATTGCTGGTCAAAGAGATCGTTCCCATGATCGACGCATCGTTTCGTACGAAAACAGATCTTGAGAGCCGTGCCATGGCAGGCCTCTCCATGGGTGGCATGCATACCTTCCAGGCAGTAATGCCCAACCTCGATAAATTTGCCTATCTGGGTGGGTTCAGCGGCGGAGCCGGATCTGTGAAACAAATCGACCAGCTGTATGATGGCATTTTTACCAATCCAGAGAAATTTAACCAACAGGTCAAACTGATGTTTCTCAGCATCGGTTCGAAAGAAAGGCCCGAAAGAGTCAAAGCTTTTGCCAGTGCCCTACAGGCAAAAGGTCTGCAGAACGTTGTCTATTATGAATCGGAGGGAAGTGCACATGAATGGCTCACCTGGCGCAGATCACTCCGTGAATTTGCCCCGCTTTTGTTTAAATAGATAAAAAAGAATTTTTCCCTGTTTCATTCGCCTCCCGTAACCGATTCTTAGAAAAAGTTACGGGAGTTTACCTTTATTGGCTATTCAAATTCGGAGACCTCTTTATCAATAATTTAAATAAAATACACTGAAATTAATATCTAAATAAAGGAGAAAAATATCCATTTTAGGGATGTTAACTAAATATAAATGTAGTTCATTTGTATTATGCAAGGCAACAGAATTCACCCGTTCAGTTGGTAAAGAATACCACCGTCCGATTCAATAATTTAAAAATTACATGAAACGAGCATGATAATCATTATCAGACAAGTACATGATTAAAGCGAGTTCCATACGATACATTTGAAAATAAATAATTTTAATCGTATGAAAAAAATGAAAATTGCATTATTCCTTTCCGCTGCCCTGACCATTGCGGCCTGTGGCAGCAGTCCGGTAGAAAAAGAGCCTACCCTGAAAGATGCACTGGGGGAGAAATTTCTTGTTGGCGTAGCGCTGAACACGCGCCAGGCGTCAGGTAATGACACTGCTTCTACCCGCATCGTGAAAGAGCATTTCAATGCCATTGTGGCCGAGAACTGCATGAAAAGTGCAGAAATCCATCCCGAGGAGGACCGGTATAACTTTACCCAGGCCGATGAGTTCGTACAGTTTGGAGTGGACAATAATCTGACAATAACAGGACATTGTTTGATTTGGCATTCGCAATTGCCTTCCTGGTTTTGTGTGGACGTAAACGGAGAAAACGTAACTCCGGAAATCCTGAAGGAAAGAATGAAAGAACACATCTATACCGTGGTTGGACGCTACAAAGGAGTCATCAAAGGATGGGATGTGGTGAACGAGGCAATCTTGGAGGATGGTTCCTATCGAAAAAGTAAGTTCTATGAAATTCTGGGAGAAGAATTCATTCCCCTCGCTTTTCAGTATGCACACGAAGCAGACCCGGAGGCGGAACTCTATTACAACGATTACAATGAGTGGTATCCCGAAAAAAGGAAAACCGTTGTCAAACTGATCAATACAATCAAAGAACGCGGACTCCGCATCGACGGCATTGGCATGCAGGGTCACATAGGGATGACCAATCCTTCCATCGAAACCTATCAGGAGACAATCGACGACTATGCGAACGCTGGCGTAAAGGTGTTGATTACCGAACTCGATATGAGTGTGCTACCTGAACCCCGACGCATGGGTGGCGCCAACCTGGCGGACCGGGAAGCTTACAGGAAAGAAATTGATCCCTACACAGATGGATTGCCTGAGGATGTCTCGTTGACATGGAACAACAGAATGAAGGAACTGTTCGATCTCTTTATTAAAAATAGCGATCATATCCTGCGGGTGACCATGTGGGGTGTCAGCGATGGTGATTCATGGAAAAATAATTTCCCTGTCAGGGGACGCACCGACTATCCCTTGCTATTCGATCGGAACTACCAACCCAAGGAGGTGGTAAAACAACTGATTCAACAGGAATAAGTTTATCAATCAAACGAATAGAAAATTTTTATACAAAAACAATGTGTACGTACACAAAGAATATAAACAACGAATTCACCACAAATTGTCTAATAGAGGAGATAAATTACTTAAAATGGGGTGAATGCAGTTGTAAAGATTGTTAATTTTATCCACTTAAAAAAATATAATTATGCCAATAACTTAAAAAAGTAGAGCGTTTTACAGCTGTATCACTAAAAACGAGGATACATCAAAAGAGTATTTGTTTAATCTAATCAAATCAGAGAATGAAAATAAAAATTTCAAATTCATTAAAAGGAATATGTTTTGCATTGCTATGCACATTTTCCTTATCCGTTTTCGCTCAGAACATTACCGTCAGGGGTAGTGTGTCTGACGCATCCGGTGAGCCCCTGATCGGCGTGACCGTACAGGTGAAAGGCGAATCTACCGGCACTGTCACCGATATGGATGGCCGGTTTGCCCTGTTCAATGTTCCTGCGAACGCAACATTACTTGTCACTTACGTGGGTATGCAACCACAGTCCATTATCCTGAATGGAAGGACAACCCTGTCGATTACCATGGTCGAAGACACGGAAATATTGGAAGAAGTGGTTGTAGTGGGTTTCGGACAGCAGAAAAAAGAGAGTGTGGTGGGCGCCATCGCACAAACCAACAGCAAAGTGCTAGAACGCACCGGAGGGGTAACCAGCCTCGGACAGGCTCTTACCGGCAACCTTCCTGGCGTGGTCACCATGACCACCACCGGAAAACCTGGTGAAGAAGATCCTGAAATCACCATCCGTGGCGTCAGCTCATGGAATGGAAGTGCGCCACTGATTCTGGTGGATGGCGTGGAACGTCCGATGAGTGGCATTGACATCAACTCAGTGGCAACCATTTCGGTATTGAAGGATGCGTCTGCCACTGCCGTATTCGGTGTGCGCGGCGCCAACGGGGTCATCCTGATCACCACCAAGCGTGGGGAAGAGGGAAAAGCCAACGTGGACATCAACGTGAGTACCACCATGAAAACCTACTCCAAACTGCCGGATCTGATGGACTCTTACGATGCCCTGATGCTGCGCAATCAGGTCATCGAGAATGAGTTGGGATATGCTCCCAGCCAGTGGGTCAACTACAAACCACAGGACATCATCAACAAATACCGCTACCCAGCCAACCTGGAAGAGTTTGAACGTTATCCCAACGTAGACTGGGTGGACGAATTGCTGAAAGATGTGGCTACTTCCTACAATGCAAACGTCAATGTATCTGGAGGTACCCGCTTCGTGAAATATTTTGCCAGTCTGGACTATGCCCATGAAGGAGATATCTACAAGACCTTCGATAACAACCGTGGTTACAAGACCGGTTTCGGATACGACCGTATCAACGTGAGAAGTAACATGGACTTCTCACTGACCAAATCAACTACGCTCCGGGTGAATCTCTCCGGATCGCATGCTGTTTCGAAGGGGACAAACTACAATGCTTATGAAAACCTGGTCTGGTCGGCATTCTACGGCATTGCCCCTGATATGTTCCGTCCCAAATACAGCGACGGATCCTTTGGTTACTACCACCCCAACCCTTCGCAGGCCACCACTAACTCAATGGAAGACCTCAGTGTAAACGGCGTGGGCTATACCACCAACGACCGCCTTTATACGGACTTCACGCTGGAGCAGGATCTGGGATTCATTCTGAAAGGTCTCTCTCTCCAGGGAAGACTGGCATTCGATAATAGTTTTCAGGAATTGAACCGGGGAATCGATGACACCAACGACTGGGAAGACAACCCCCACAAATGGATTGATCCCGAAACCGGGCAAGTGTTCACTGATGTGACTGTCGACGGAAACAACAAATTTGACTACCAGAACAACATCGCCTGGATGACCGGTGCCGGATCAGTGAACAACGGTGCTACCTACCGCAGGCTCAACTATACCGGTCAGCTTAACTACACCAACACCTTTGGTGACCACACAGTAGGGGCCATGGGCAACTTCAGCCGGGAGCAGTATGCAACCGGAAGCCAGTTACCTTTCTATCGGGAGAACTGGGTTTTCCGTACCACCTACGATTATGCCAGACGCTATATGCTGGAATACAATGGAGCTTACAACGGTTCGGAGAAATTCTCACCCGATTACCGATTTGCTTTCTTCCAGTCGGGAGCACTCGGGTGGATGCTTTCGGAAGAACCTCTAATCAAGAGTCTTGATCTGAAATGGCTTGACATGTTCAAGCTCAGGGCATCCTATGGTCAGATCGGAGATGACAACATCGGCGGGCGCTGGCTCTACATGGACTCCTGGGGATACGGCGGTGCATTCAACCAGGCACTCACCGGCATCAACCCCAATAAGAGTCCCTATCAGTGGTATTATGAGTCGCAGGTAGGCAATCCCAACGTGCACTGGGAGGTAGCCACTAAATTGGACGTAGCTGCTGACTACGCCTTGTTAGGCGGTGTGATCTCGGGATCGGTCGATTTCTTCAAGGAAAACAGATCCAACATCCTGCTCGACGGCGGTCGTCGTTCCGTACCCTCCTACTTCGGGACAACTGCACCGACAGCCAACCTGGGAGAAGTGGAGACCAGCGGCTACGAACTTGAGTTGCGCTGGAACAAAGCATTGAATAGTGACTGGCGCCTCTGGGGAAATGTGTTCTATACCCATGCCGAGAACAAAGTTATCGAAGCCGATGATCCGCTGTTGAAACCGGAATACCAGAAAGCAGCCAACAAGGCCATTGGCCAGACATACGCGCATGTGGATTATGGATATTACAACAACTGGGATGAACTCTACGGTTCTACCGGTCACGATGAATCGGACGATGCCCGTATCCCCGGCAACTATATCATTCTCGACTATGATGCCGACGGGATCATTTCTACCTTCGACAATATCCCTTACGGATTCACCGGAGTGCCCCAAAACACAGTCAACACCCAGTTTGGTGTCGAC
The DNA here is from genome assembly GCA_002383605.1 of Proteiniphilum sp. UBA4084. GTDB lineage: Bacteria > Bacteroidota > Bacteroidia > Bacteroidales > Dysgonomonadaceae > Proteiniphilum. Next base: position 15,304 of record DFYK01000027.1, read on the forward strand.
TACAAGGGATGGAGTGCCTTCGTTCAGTTCTATGGAGTGAACAATGTAACCCGCTATGTAGGTCTCCAAAGTTTGGGAGGTATCAAAAACACTGCCTTCCACGAAGGCACCTACTGGTCGAAGGACAATACAGATGCCGATGTGCCACTTCCAAGATGGGGAACCATTCCCAGCGGTTTCACCAACGGCACACGTTTCCTCTACGACGGATCCTACATTCGTCTGAAATATGCGGAAGTCTCCTACACATTCAGCAAAGAGGATTGGCTGAAAAAAGTGGGATTGAACAGCCTGAAGGTGTTTGCGAACGGCAACAACCTGTTTTTGTGGACCAATATGCCGGATGACCGGGAATCAAATACTGGTGGGTATTCCGCCTATCCGACACAGAAGCGTTTTAATTTAGGATTGAGAATCTCGTTATAACCATTCATATGATGAAGACAAAAATAAAATATTACCTATATGCACTGGCAATCACTCTTCTGCTGGGTGTTGCTTCATGCACTGAATATCTGGACAGGGCACCCGACTCGGTAATTGCACCGGACGATGCTTACAAAAATTTCAAAAATTTTCAGGGATTCGTGGAAAGGATGTATCATCTCACACCCGACCTGGCCAAACACTACTGGGTTAGCTCATTCAACTGGGGGGAAGATGAAGTTGTAACCATCGGTAACGGTGAGTATCTGATGGGATTCAGTATCGACAGGGGTAATTACCGCGACTACATCGGTAATGGAACCTCCTTCCTGGATCGCAACTGGAGCCCGGAAGGTGACCGCTTTCGGAAATCAGTGTGGGGCGGATCATGGTACGGCATCCGTGTCGCCAATATGGGACTGCAGGCGATTGCCGATGGGAAAATGACCGACGCCAGTCAGGAAGAGAAAAATCTGGTAACCGGGCAACTCTATTTCATGCGTGGTTGGTTCTACTTCCAGCTCACCCAGTATTGGGGAGGTCTTCCCTATATCGACACCGTATTACCCAGTGATGAGCCCCTCACCCTTCCACGTGAGAGATATAAGGAAAATGCAGAGAAGATGGCGGCCGACTTCCAGAAAGCTGCTGAACTGCTGCCTATTGACTGGGATGACACAGAGGTAGGTCGCCGCACTGCAGGGAATAACCATCTGCGTGCAAATAAGATATGGGCACTTTCCATGTTGGGAAAAACTTATCTCTATGCCGGCAGCCCACTGATGGCCAATGGCATCAACGGCCCTCGCACCTATGATGCGGAGATGTGCAAGAAAGCTGCCGACGCCTTCGGGCAGGTGTTGAGCCTGGTGGAAAGCGGACAGACACAATATGCACTGGTTGACTTTGAAGACTACTCTTCTCTCTTCTATACCATGCAGCAAAACTGGCTGATGCCGGGCGGTACCGAAGCAATTGTACGAAGTCCAACCTACGGCCCTGACTCCTACTGGCGTCAGATGAACTCTTACCAGCCTTCTCCGATGGCCAATGGTGATGGTATCGTACTGGCTCCTGCTGCCAACTATGTAAACTACTTTGGAATGGCAAATGGTTTACCGCTCAATGACCCTGAATCGGGCTTTGACCCCACTCACCCCTGGAAAGGCCGTGATCCCCGTTTCTACAACGACATCATTTACGATGGCGTAAAAGTAGTTGCCGGAACAATTACCAACCCGACAGACGAAGTGTGGCGCTATGCCAATCTCTACAACGGTGGAAACTACGTGAGTGACCCCCGCACCGTGAGTAGAACCGGTTACCTGAATTATAAGTTCATACCGATCGGTGCCAACAAATGGGACAACACCTACGGATACAGCTACTCCACCCACTTCCATCTGACCTGGGTACGCCTGGCAGATGTATACCTTATGTATGCCGAAGCTGCTGCACAGGGATATGTATCTCCGACAGGGAAAGCTTCCAACTTCTCCAAGAATGCGGTGGAAGCGTTGAATCGCATCCGTGAGCGTGCCGGGGTTGACCCTCTGGCAGATAAGTATGCAAGCAACCTGGAAGGGTTCATGAGCGAGCTGAGACGGGAAAGAGCCGTTGAGCTGGCATTTGAAGGACATCGTTTCAATGACTTGCGACGCTGGCTCCTGCTTACAGAGTACCCTTACAACATCAAAACCAGACAACATTTTGACAGGGCATCCGAGCTGGATCCAAAAGCAGATCCGAAAGAAAATGCTGTCCTTAACTGGGATGAAGAGGTTATTCAGACACGTAACCTCACCAGTAAGCACTACTGGCTCCCCTTCAATACAGATGATGTCAGCATGTATCCGGAGTTTTACCAGAATCCCGGTTGGTAACAAACTGAAAATTTAAATAGGACTAAAATGAAACAAATATATATTGGTCTCGTAATTTGTATCCTTTTTGTTTTCAATGTAGTGCAGGTTGCTGCCCAGTTGGGCTATACAGATGAACTGACATTGGAAAACGATACACTACACAAAAAAGTGGAGGTCGCATTTCGCAGCATGGACAAGCAGGACCTCCTGGGTGGTGTTTCGGTCATCGACGTGGAGGAGATGACCGAAAAAGCCTATACCACCTATAGTCTCAATTTTGTAGAAAACATGATCGGAGGTGTGAACGGAAACATCTGGGGGATGGATGAGTACCTGGTGGTCATCGACGGAATCGTTCGTGATGCAAACAACGTACTGCCTACCGAAATTCAGCACATCACCGTATTAAAAGGACCAGCCGCCGTAGTGCTCTATGGCAGTCGTGCCGCCAAAGGAGTGATTCAGATTACAACCAAACGTGGAAAAATTGGTGATCCTAGCATTCGTCTACGCGCAAACACAGGAATGTACACTCCAAAAGCCTTCCCCAAATACCTGGGATCGGCCGAGTATATGACCCTCTACAACGAGGCAAGAGTAAATGACGGATTGAATCCAAGTTTCAGCATCGAAGATATTTACCATCATGCTTCCGGTGAAAATCCTTACCGTTATCCGGATCTCGACATGTATGCTTCTGATTATCTACGTAAAGCTTACAACAGGTCTGAGGCAATTGTGGAAATCTCCGGCGGCAACCAGCGAGTGAAATATTATACCACCACAGGGTATTATCGTGAAAGTTCGTTACTCAAGGTAGGCAACAGCAGTGACAACTATACCAGTCGCATGTTTGTACGCGGAAACCTCGACATCAATGTAACAGACTTTCTGAAAGTGCAGGCCGATGCGAATGTCACCTTTTATGACTCCTATACAGCCCGGGGCAACTGGTGGTCAAATGCTGCCACCCTACGTCCAAACCGTGTAGCTCCGCTGATTCCGATTAACTTCCTGGAAGAGAACGATATTCCCACCTGGAATACGATCAACACCAGTAACTACCTGATTGACGGTCAATATTTCCTTGGGGGCACACAGCTGAATCCCACCAATCCCGTTGCCGATGCCTATGCAGCCGGAGACGACAAGTTTGTGAGCCGTCAATTCCAGTTCAATACCCGTTTCGACCTCAACCTGCGATCGCTTCTCGAGGGATTGCACATGCGTGCAAAATATGGTATCGACTATGCATCCACCTACAACCAGGGTTATTCCAACGAATATGCAACCTACGCTCCGGCGTGGACCAACTATGCCGGAAACGACATGATTGCTAGCGTAACCCAGTATGGTACAGACCGCAAATCAGGAAACGAAACCATCAGTAACTCAGCCTATCGCTATACCTACAATCTGACAGCGCAGTTTGATTATAACCGCACTTTTAACAGTGATCACAATCTGTTCGCCATGGTGCTGGCCAATGCGTGGCAGAGACAGCAGAGCGGCCAGTATCACCGTTTGACCAACGTGAATCTGGGAGTGCAGGCCTCCTATAATTTCATGCAGAAATATTACCTGGACTTTAGCTCTGCCCTTCCCTACTCCGCGAAGCTGCCCGAAGGAAACCGTCTCGGCTTCTCACCTACTGTTACACTCGGCTGGCGTCCGGTGAAGGAAGATTTCTTCGGAGACAGTGCTTTCGATGACCTGATGCTGACCCTCTCAGGGGGCATCATCAGTCAAGATATGGACATCTCAACCGATGACAACGAAATGGGCTACTACCTCTATAAATCTATTCTGCAGCGCGGGGGATGGTACTCTTGGGCCGATTTGGGCGGTGAAGCAGCCACTGAGTTCCAGCGGGGTGAAAATCCCAACATGACCTTTGTCAAGAGGAAGGAGCTGAATCTTGGAGTGCAAGGATCACTTTGGAATCAGTTGTTAACGTTCGACTTGAATTACTTCACAGGCAAGATGGATGGTGATATTGCACGAGTAAACTCCATTTATCCCATCTACTTCACCCAGGTTGGTTATCCCTCCTCTTCCATCATTCCGTATGTGAATTACAACATCGACAATCGTTCCGGATTCGACTTCAGTCTCTATCTCAATAAAAAGGTGAGCGAAGTGGATCTGACTTTGGGAGTGAGTGGTATGTATTACACGACCGAGGCTGCCAAACGCGACGAAAGCTACGAGTATGATTATCAGACAAGGATAGGTCGCCCGCTGAACGCGCTCTGGGGTCTGCAGAATCTCGGCTTTTTCAATGATCAGGCCGATGTAGACGGATCACCGGAGCAACAATTCGGTGAAACAAGACCGGGCGATATCAAGTACAAGGATCAGAACGGAGATGGTATCATCGACACCAACGACGAAGTCGATCTTGGACGTTGGGATACACCCTTCCGTCTGGGCCTCAACTTTACAGCCAAATGGCGTAATTTTACCCTCTTTGCTATGGCCGACGGATTTTTTGGTGGACAGGGGATCAAAAACAGCTCCTACTACTGGGTACGCAGCGACAACAAATACTCGGAGATCGTACGCAATCGCTGGACCGAAGAAACGAGCGGTTCAGCCACCTATCCGCGCCTTACCACCACCAATGGTGATAACAACTTCCGCTACTCCGACTTCTGGATGTATGACGCCGATCGATTGAACCTGTCACAGGTGCAGTTGACATACGACATACCCGAAACGGCATTGCAGGGATTGTTTATCAAAGGCCTCAGCCTCTATGTGGGTGGTTACAATCTGTTGACCATCTCAAAGGAACGCAAACACTTTGAAATGAATGTGGGAAGTGCACCCCAGACCCGCCTTTACAACATCGGAATAAGAGGCACATTTTAAAGACATTATCCGTTAAAATTATTCAATTATGAAGAATAGAAATAAAATATCCGTCATTGCATTGTTTGTCGTGCTCCTCTTTGTCCAGGCAGGCTGCCAGGACATGTTCGAGCCCGCAATCGAAAATCACAAAGACAACAGTGACTTGTACAATATGCCGGGATGGGCTACCGGATTGCTGGGCCATGCCTACATCAGTAATCCGGTGGGGGCCTGGTCCTTCAGTGATGTGGCTACCGACGATGCCGTATCAAACAATCCGAACAACGGACACCGGCTCATGGCTACCGGATCATGGAGAGCCAACAACAATCCCATGGACCGATGGCAGTACCTGCGCGCCTCCTGGCAATACCTGAACCAGTTCATCGACATCGCCGATGAGGTCAACTGGGCGGCAGACCCGCTGGTGGCCGACATGTTCCGGGATCGCATGAAAGGTGATGCTTTTGGCATGCGTGCACTCTACATGTACCATCTCCTGCTCAACCATGCGGGATGGACCGACGATGGCCAGCTATTGGGTATCCCGATTGTCACCGAACCGGAAGACCTTAGCTCTGAATTTAATCAGCCACGCAACACTTTTCAGGAATGTATTGCTCGACTCAATGCCGATGTGGATTCTGCACTGCTACTGCTGCCGGAAGATTATGGCGTGATAGAAGATGACAACCAAGTTCCGTCCAAATACAGGAGTAAGGGCGTCACCGCAGGTCAGTACACCCGCGTGTTCGGCGACAATGCCAAGAACAGAATGAGTGCCCGCATTGCCAAGGCAGTTCGTGCACAGGCAGCTCTGCTGGCAGCCAGCCCCGCCTATAACAGCGGATCAGGAGTAACCTGGGAAGAGGCTGCCAATTCCATAGCAGTGGTACTGAACGGATTGGGAAGCAACCCCATTGCAGAAATCGACCCCAATGGCAACAAATGGTATGAAAACAGCAGCGCCATTCAGAATCTCCCTGCCGGTGTGAATCCCAAAGAGATGCTCTGGCGCGGCAACAAGGAGAACAATCTCACTCTGGAACGGGACAACTATCCTCCCACGCTCTTCGGTAGTGGCCGGATAAACCCCACCCAGAACCTGGTGAATGCCTTCCCCATGGCCAACGGGTTACCCATCACTCATCCCGAAAGCGGATATGACCCGAACAACCCATATGCCAACAGGGACACCCGTCTTGCACTCTATATCCTTTATAACGGCAGCAAGGCCGGTCCGCAAAGCAGCACCGTCACCACGGCTGCCGACGGCAACGACAACAACGCACTGAACAGGACGGAGACCTCGACCCGTACCGGTTATTACATGAAAAAGCTGTTGAATCAACAAGTAAATGCTAACCCCAGTTCGGAAACACCTGCCTACCACTACAAGCCCTTTATTCGCTACACCGAAATATTTCTGGGTTATGCCGAAGCAGCTAACGAAGCATGGGGTCCCACAGGTACCGGTGCCAACAGTTACTCGGCATACGATGTGATCAAGGCGATCCGCCAGAGGGCAGGGATCGGTGTCACCACTACCGATACCTACCTGGAATCGGTCAAAAACGACAAGGATCAAATGCGGGAACTGATTCACAACGAAAGACGCATCGAACTCTGTTTTGAAGGATTCCGTTTCTGGGACCTGCGCCGATGGAAAAAGGAAATCACCGAACCGGCTAAAGGAATGAGCATTACGGGTGGCGTATATACAGTGCTACCTCAGGTGGAAAAGCGCGACTACCAGGACTATATGTATCACGGCCCCATTCCCTACGGTGAGGTGATTAAATTCAGCAACCTGCTTCAGAACAAAGGATGGTAAAAAGAATTGAACAAAATAATATGACAGACATGAAAAAGATATTCATCATAACATTGCTGACGGCTTTCGTAACCGGCCTGTTCACCTCCTGTGAAAACGGAGACTGGGAGTTTCCCGATTACGAATATTCAGCCGTTTACTTTGCCTATCAGAGTCCCGTCCGTACCATCGTCCTCGGTGAGGATGTGTTCGACACAAGCCTTGACAACGAGTACAAGTGCCAGATCATGGCTACCATGGGGGGAGTTTACTCTAATGAGAAAAATGTGGAAATAGGCATCAGAATCGATAACGCACTCTGTGACAACTTGGTTTTTGATAACAGTGGCGAAGCGGTTACACCCATGCCCTCCAGTTATTATACCCTCTCATCCGATAAAATTATCATAGAGAAAGGAAGCATCCTGGGTGGGGTCACTGTGCAGCTGACCGAAGCCTTTTTCAACGACCTGAAATCATTGGGTACAAACTATGTGATACCGGTCGTGATGACGGGTGTGGTCAATGCCGACTCCATTCTCTCCGGTATACCGCTTGCGGATAATCCAAGACGGGGTGTCGCATCTGACTGGGATGTACAGCCCAAGGATTATGTGCTTTACGCGGTGAGATACATCAATCCCTATGATGCAAACTACCTGAGAAGGGGAAAAGATGTGATCTCAGGCGATCAAAGCGGAACCAAAGTCCGTCATGCACAATATGTAGAACAGGATGAAGTGATCGCCAAAATTACCACTCGTTCTCTCAGCACCATTGCGTGGGAACATCAAACCAAAGACATGAACAATATCACCCGCAACAGCGTAATGTTACTCACTTTTAATGAACAGAGCGATTGCACGCTTACTTCCGAAACAGATGGCGTAGCTGTCACCGGTACCGGTAAATTTGTTTCCAAAGGTGATAAAAACAGCTGGGGAAATAAAGATAGAGACGTGCTTTACCTCGATTACACCGTCAATTACGGCGACATCCAGGTGGTCACCAAGGACACGCTGGTCGTAAGAGACAGAGGTGTAAAGGCAGAATGGTTTACACCGGTATTAAACGATTAAACTGCTTAAAAGTAAAAGATTACGAATATGAAACATACAATCAACTTTTTAGGAGTGATATTCCTGTTGTTGGCAATAGCCGTTTCGTGCGTGGACGACACCAAACTACTCTTCAATGTAGAGAAGCCGGAATCGATTGCTGGCATGGAATATCTCAACGAATACGATGCCCTCAAGACCTATATCGACAGAAGCGCCAATCCCGGCTTCAAACTGGGTGCCGGTGTAACTGCAAGCGAGTACAGCAAACAGGGAATGATGTATCGCCTCATCAACACGAACTTTGATGAGATCACGGCTGGGAATGCCATGAAATATGGTTCCGTGGTGAAGGACGATGGTTCAATGGACTTCTCACAGGTGATACAGTTTGTGACTTCAGCCAAGGCAGCCAACACCTCCATCTATGGTCACACCCTCGTCTGGCATGCCCAGCAGAACAACAAATTTCTGAACAAAATCATTGCCGATAAGGAGATTGAGATTGACCCGAACGCAACCGTAGAGGTGGTTGACGGAATGAAAGATTATTCTGTAGATCCATTCACCGGATGGGTAGGCGGACCGGTGCGACCCGTCGTACAGGGTGGCGTACTGGTGGTTACCAATCCCGAAAAGCAACCAAACTTCTGGGATGTGCAGTACCATGTGGCCAGTGGGATTCCTACCATTGTAGGAACCAAACATAAGGTGACCATCCGCATCAAAGGCACTACGGCCGGTGAGATCACACTGGCACTTGGTACCTGGGGAAATACGCAAAATACCACAATTCCCATTACCGAAGAATGGGTAGAAGTGACTGCAGAATTAAATGGTCTTGTTACCAATAGTTTTGTTATGCTTCAGTCGGGGCATTATGTGGGAACCTATGAGATTGCATGGGTGAAAGTGACGCATGCTGAAGCCCAGTCCATTTCCTGGTGGACTAACCTGGTAAGCAATAGCAATGTGGAAGGCAATGATCTCTCCTGCTTCTTCGCTACCGAAAAAACAGTTGGTCCCAAAGCTGCGACAATCGGTGCTGCCGGAACTGGCGCCGATGGTGTAGGAAAAGCCATTGTGGTGAAGTCGGGCGATAATCCTGCGAATAGCTGGGATACACAATTTTTTGTAAAAGTACCGCGTGTGTTCAAAACGGGTGAAAAATACCGATTCAGCATGAAGATCCGCGCAGAAAAACCCGCTACCGCATCATCGCAGGCACACAAACAACCGGGTGAATACCTGCATTGGGCAATGGTGGGAAGCCCGGGCTTTACAACCGAATGGAAGGAATATAAAAACGCAGGTTCCATTCAGGGCACACAGGAAGGGATGAGTACCATTGCTTTCAACCTTTCTGAATTCAAGGAAGCCAACACCTATTATTTCGATGACATTGTGTGGGAAATCGAGGAATCGGGCAACAAGATTCCACTCACTCCCGAAGAGAAGGCTGACACCCTCACCTGGGCCATGGACCGATGGATTGAAGGTATGATGGCAGCTACAGATGGCTATGTACTTGCCTGGGATGTGGTAAACGAACCCCTCTCCGGTGCAGATGGTAACGGCGACGGCCTCTACGACCTCCAGTCAGTAAAAAATGTATCGGAAGCCGATGCCAAGAACAACTTCTACTGGCAGGATTACCTGGGTGATAACTATGTCCGCACAGCAGTGAAGCTGGCACGCACACACGGGCCAGCAAACATGAAGCTGTTCATTAACGACTACAATCTGGAATCTGACTGGGACGACAACCAGAAGTTGAAGAGCCTGATCCAATGGATCGAAAAATGGGAGGCTGATGGTGAAACAGTCATCGATGGGATCGGAACACAAATGCATATTTCCTGCTATACGAACCCAGATGTACAGGCCAGCAAGGAAGAACATATCGTAAAAATGTATGAGCTGTTGGCCCAGACAGGCAAACTGGTCAAGATCACCGAACTGGATATGGGATTCGTCGATGCAGATGGAAAAACCGTATTGACAGAAGATATGACTGAAGAACAGCACAAAGCGATGAGCAATTTCTACAAGTTCATTATCCGCAAATATTTAGAAATAATTCCGGTCAACCAACGCTACGGCATTACCCACTGGTGCCCGGCAGACAGCCCTAGAGATTCCTCATGGAGAGGAGGTCAACCTGTTGGTCTCTGGACTGAAGGCGGATTAAGCCGCAAGCATACATACGCGGGATTTGCCGACGGGCTAGCCGGCAAATAACGATTTCTTTTCATTCGGTAAGAGGGCAAGGAGTTTAAATGCCTTGTCCTCTTTTTTTAAATAAAAACTATTCGCCTATGCATTACCTCTTTATGCTGTTCATGCTATCTGGTTTGTTGCTCTCCTCCTGTGCCGATACCCCGTTACCCACAGAAGAAGAAAACAAAAGGAATGAGAAGCCGGTTATTCCCCCTATGGTTCCAGAAACGGGAACCGGGTTACCCCAGCTTTATGTGGATGGAAGATACCTAAAGAACAACGAGGGGCAGGTGATCAACTTGCATGGATTCGCACAAACTTATAGTCCTTATTTTAATCAGAATGCATGGGGAAACCACGATGTGGCAGGATGTCTCCGTTACAACAAGATGATGATCGATGGCATCCTTTCTGCAGGATGGAAAATGAACTTCGTCCGGATGCACATGGATCCCTACTGGAGTGATGACCCTTCCAAAGCATCAGTCCGGTATGAAGGGCATGAACGTTTTTCTATCACCCGCTTTAAAAAATACCTGGATGAGCTGTTCATCCCCATGGCAACATATGCCAACGATAAAGGGTTGTATGTGGTGTTTCGTCCACCCGGTGTCGCCCCCGGGAAAATTGCTGTGGGTGATGACTACAACCTCTTTCTGGAAGAGGTGTGGAGCACCGTCTCGGCACATCCGAAAATAAAAAACAATCCCGGCATCATGTTTGAACTGGCCAACGAGCCGATCAACATACTGGGACCCGATGGAACCTATGCCAGCAACGGTCAGGGACACTTCGACCGGATGAAATCATTCTGCCAGCGCATCGTCGATAAGATACGTGCCAATGCGGACAATAATATCATATGGGTACCGGGACTGGCCTACCAGTCTTCCTTCAGCGGCTATACCAACAACCCGGTGGAGGGAAACAATATTGGTTATGCCGTGCATGCCTATCCCGGCTGGTACGGGAGTGATACCGAGGAGGCAAGCCCCGAGCTGGGTGGTACGATGGGTGGCGGCTATGAGAGCTTCCAGCGCGGCTGGAACACACAGATAAAGCCGGTAGCCGATTTTGCGCCGGTAATGGTCACAGAGATGGACTGGGCACCAAAAAAATATGAAGCTTCCTGGGGTAAAAGCTTCACAGGTTCACTGGGAGGACCGGGATTCGGCGCTAATTTTAAGTATATTGCCGATATGACCGGTAACGTGAGCTGGCTCCTCTTTACCGAATGCCACCGACTGGCGGCCTTCAACAATGCACCGGGTACACCGGGACAATACACATTTCTAAACGATCCGGAAGCCTGTCCATGGCCCATCTATCACTGGTTCAAGGAATATGCGGCCGGAGGATCCGGTACTGACGCAATATTGCAAAAACTGGAGATCGTGGGTGTTGACCATGAGTTGCAGATACTTACCGGAGGGGAGCGTTACCTGATTACCGTGGGCACCTTTGCCGACGGTTTTGCCCGCCCTGTAACGGCCGATACACGCTTCCATGTTTCCGACGAATCAATCATACGGGTTACAGACAAGGGTATGTTGCATGCACTGAAAGATGGCTCAGCCACAGTCACTGCCACCTACACCTCGCAGGGCGGTATCACCCGGGAAAAGGCAGTCACCATCCGTGCCACCACCTTCCCGCTTACAGCAGCCATGTTTAACCCCTCCATCTTCGGAGATGGATCATTTGATGAGGAGACCAACACGCTGATTACCGGTCAGTGGGGCTTTGGTGGTTGGTGGTACAACAAGGGTGTGGATCTCTCCAGCTATCATTACCTGGTGGCGGAGCTGGACAACGACAACGAGTCGGGTGTCTCCTTCCGCCTCTTCGATGAAAACAATTACTGGTCACCACCCGCGCTATACGATTTTGGCAGCGGACGCCGTGTGACGGTCGACCTGCACAACATGTACAAACAGGTGGGGAGCCAAAAGGTCAAACTAAACCCCTCCCACATCTACATCATTGGTTTCTGGTCATCAGGAAATAAACCGATCGTCATCAAAAATGTATATCTTACAGACAATCCTATCTAACAATATAAGCGTATGAAACAACTTTTTCAATCATTGCTGTCGTTCTTCATCCTTCTCGCGTTATTCAGCGGAACGACCCTAGCGGGCGACGGAACAAAAGCGACCAACCCCATCATCTGGGCCGACGTGCCCGACGCAGCCATGGTGCGCGTGGGTGACACCTATTACATGAGTAGTACGACCATGCATATGAGTCCCGGACTCCCCATCATGAAATCAAAAGACCTGGTGAACTGGAAGCTGGTCAGCTATGCCTATGACACACTGGCCAACAACGAAAAGATCCGGCTTGAAAACGGAAACAACGCCTATGGCGCGGGCTCCTGGGCCAGCAGCATCCGCTTTCATAATGGCCTTTACTACGTCTCCACCTTTTCTGCCACTTCGGGGAAAACACATGTCTTCACCACCGATAACATCGAAAAAGGAGAGTGGAAAGAGAAATCCTTTGAACCGGTGCTACATGACCACACCCTCTTCTTTGATGACAACGGGAAGGTATACATGATCTACGGAGCCGGCGACATCCGTATTGCAGAGCTTACAGCTGAGGTCTCCGGTTTAAAAGAAAACGGGATCAACAAGGAGATCATACCGAATGCCAGCCGCGTAGCATCGGAAAAAGTCGGCCTTCCTGCCGAGGGATCACAGATGGTGAAGCACAATGGTTATTATTACCTTTTCAACATCACCTGGCCTCCCAACGACATGCGGACAGTGATCGTACATCGTGCGAAAGAGATTACCGGGCCCTATGAGGGCAAAGTGGTGCTAAGAGATCGAGGCATTGCACAGGGCAGCATCATCGACACACCCCAGGGTGAGTGTTATGCCTATATGTTTCGCGATTATGGAGCGGTGGGGCGTATCCCCTATCTGATGCCGATGAAATGGGAGAATGACTGGCCGGTGCTGGGTGTAAACGGAACTGTTCCCGACACACTGGATATCAACACGGCGGAGCAACTGGGAGTATGGGGCATCGTAGCCTCTGACGAGTTCAACCGTATGCCGGATGATGATCCGTTGCCTTTATGCTGGCAGTGGAACCACAACCCGGACAATCGCTACTGGTCGCTATCCGACTCACCGGGATATCTCCGGCTGACCTGCGGCAGAATAGACAAATCTCTTCTGCAAGTGAGAAACACACTGACTCAGCGCACCTTCGGCCCTGTTTCTGCGGCATCCACCTTCGTGGAGGTCAACGGCATGAAGAATGGTGATTATGCAGGCATGATTGCACTGCAGAAAAAATATGCCTTCGTCGGCGTAAAAAAAGAGAACAACCAACAAACCATCGTGATGATCAACGGTGAAGGTGAAGAACCGCTGGAGATCGCATCCCTTCCTCTCAACCAGAATGGTGTGCATTTGAAAATAGCATGTGATTTTACCAGGCGAACAGACAAAGCTTCCTTCTTCTACAGCCTCGACGGCGTAAGTTGGACTGCCATCGGCAATAACCTGCAAATGGCTTATACTCTACCCCATTTTATGGGCTATCGGTTTGGGCTGACCTACTGTGCTACCAAAGAGGCGGGAGGTTTTGCCGATTTTGATTATTACCGGATTGAAGACCGCATCAGTGATCAATAATAGAAATTACATCCTAACTGTCATATCGTATGAAAAATAAACTGCTCCGTCTAATCATACTATTGAGTTGCATGCAGTTGACCAACTGTGCTTCTGCAGCCCAAAGACCCTGGGATAAAGGGGCTTTCGAAACCGGAAAGTATCGTAATCTCCTCGCCGAAATGGGTTACAAACAGCGTGAGATAGATGCCAAACTGGATGAGACGTTCACCGATCTGTTTGAGGGGCCACAGAAAATATATTTTGAAGCCGGAGACTCCATGGCCTACATCTCCGACATCAAAAATAACGATGTACGCTCGGAAGGAATGTCTTATGGTATGATGATCGCCGTGCAGTTCAACAAAAAAGAGATATTCGACCGCCTCTGGCGCTGGTCGAAACATTACATGCAACACCCGGAAGGTCCTATGAAAGGGTATTTCCGTTGGAGCTGCCGAACAGATGGTACACCCAATTCACAGGGTCCGGCCTCCGATGGGGAGTTATATTACATCACTTCCCTCATCTTTGCCTCCAACCGCTGGGGCAATGATACCGGCATCGATTATCTCTCGGAGGCGCAGCTCATCCTAAACAGCTCCATGGACAAAACCGGCGAAAACGGTGTAACACCGCTGATTCATCCCGAACACCAACTGATCACTTTTGTGCCGACTGGTAATGGCGCTGGCTTCACTGATCCTTCCTACCATGTTCCTGCCTTCTACGAAGTGTGGGCTCAATGGGCGGATGATGGAAGAGCCGACTACTGGAGGGAGTGTGCCCGAATAAGCCGTGATTACCTGCAAAAAGTCATTCACCCCGAAACAGGGTTGAACCCCGACTACAGTCACTACGACGGATCGTTGCTCAACAGCGGACGCATCATCGGCGATGCCTTCCGCTTCGACTCATGGCGCGTACCAATGAATATAGCCCTCGATTATTCCTGGTCCTGCGAAGACAGGGAGCGGCAACAGCAATATGGTCATACGATTCAGAATTTCCTATATGCACAAGGAGTGGAGACCTTCGTGGATCAGTACAATGTGGATGGAAGCGAAGTGAAAGAAATCCTGGGTGCCGGCGGATATAAGAAACTACGTCACTCGCTGGGCCTTGTAGCCAGCTCGGCAGCCATATCACTGGTCTGTTCGCACGAAAAGAGCGGGGAGTTTGTGGAACATTTCTGGAACAGCCGCCATGAACCTTATGAGGATGGCTACTTCGATGCTTACTACGACGGTTTGTTGCGATTGTTTGCATGGATGCACCTGAGCGGCAGATATCAGATCATCACCCCGGAGGCAGACCTCTCCTTGTAAAATAACGAAAATAGTCAATACAATATATAATCGCTTTTATAATTCTGTTTATGAAAAATCTGAACGCTTTGTTTCACAAACAAATTCTCACCGGAATCTGTCTGGTCATCTGTCTCTGCTCCATTCCGGGGTTAATGGCACAACAACCGAAGTTTATCCATCATGCCGCCGGGAACCCATATCTCCCTCTGTGGGAGCATCTGCCCGACGGAGAACCCCGCGTGTTTGAAGACCCCGACAATCCAGGCAAATACCGCGCCTACATCATCGGCTCGCATGACCTGCGATTTACCAGTTACTGCGGTCCCGATATCAGGATGTGGTCGGCACCTGTGGAGGACCTCTCCCGGTGG
>DFYK01000074.1 GCA_002383605.1 Proteiniphilum sp. UBA4084
GTGATGATTGCAGCAGAAGCAGCATTTGAATTGAATCAGCCCGGCAAAGCACTTACTTATATAAACCAAATACGTAGCAGAGCAGGTATTCAACCGCTGGCCTCCGTTACCTTCAATGATATTGTACGTGAATACAGGGTAGAGTTTGCTTTTGAAGATCATCGCTATTGGGACTTAAAACGGTGGAGATTGGCCGATAAGATTTGGAACGGCGTGCAGAACGACCCCAATGCGCAACAGTGGGCGTTGTTCCCATATCTGGTTACTGATCCGGGCAATCCCAACAATGGAAAGTGGGTATTCGATAAGATCGCAACCCATATGTCCCCAAATCCGAGAAATTTTGAGATGAAAAATTATTACAATTTCATTCATCAGGATTGGGTGAATAACAATCCCAAGATCGTGAAGAATCCCTATCAATAAATTTTAACATGATAAAAGTAATTGTATGATGAAAAAATATAAATACATCCTATTGTTTGTGATTGTAGTTTTTACAGCCACCAGTTGTGGCCTCGACAACTACGATGCAC
Source organism: Proteiniphilum sp. UBA4084 (assembly GCA_002383605.1). Classification (GTDB taxonomy): domain Bacteria; phylum Bacteroidota; class Bacteroidia; order Bacteroidales; family Dysgonomonadaceae; genus Proteiniphilum. The sequence continues at coordinate 537 of DFYK01000074.1, forward strand.
CCCAGTCGAGATTGCACGGCAAGATAACCTATAACGGTAAAACACTAGGATTGCGTGGAACAGGTGAAGCTGTGCGTTTGCAATTGTATCAGGACGGATACCAGCTGCGGGACAACATTCAGGTTTATGTGGGTCAGGATGGTACTTTTGAGGCACTGCTCTTTGACGGGGAATATAAACTGGTTACCCGGGATAGAAACGGTCCCTGGGTAAATACTCGCGACACCATTGTTGTGAATCTAAAAGGATCCACAGAAGTAGAGGTTCCTGTAACCCCATTTTTCACAATTGACAATGAAGACATTACCTTGAATGGCAACGTATTGAATGCAACATTCAATGTAAACAAGATCGTGAACACGGCCAACATTGATTATATTACACTACTGGTAAGTAAAACTTCTTTTGTGGATGATGCAACCAACATTGCTCGCAAAGATTTCAAGGGATTGCAGGCAGGTCCTCAAAACTTATCGTTGGATATCTTGGGTAATGCCAATGTGGCTTCGGCCAAAGCGCTTTTCGCCAGGGTCGGTGTAAGAGCTGTTGGGGCTGATCAGGCCATTTATTCGGAAGTAATGCGACTTAAATAGATCATTCTTTCATACGGAGAGGAGCTGCAATTGAAATACTTGTGGCTTCTCTCTACATTTACCGTGATTACGATGATTAAAAATACGATTCTACTTCATAGTTTCATTTTCCTGGTAACCATATCTTTGTTATCATGTAAAAGTTCTCTTGTACCGGGAGAAAAATTAAATTCAGGTGAACGGATACCCCTAGCCGATCCGTTTATTTTGTTATATGACGATGTTTATTATGCATATGGAACCGGTTCGGCAGATGGGATCGCGGTGATGACATCGAAAGACCTCACATCATGGAAAAAGATGCCAAAGCTGGCGTTGCATAAGAATGATTCGTACGGAGAAAAATGGTTTTGGGCTCCCGAAGTTTATCACGTTAACGGTCGTTTTTATATGTACTATACAGCAGAAGAACATATCTGTGTCGCTGTTTCAGACTCACCTTCAGGTCCCTTCATCCAGGAAATTCAAAAACCGATGCTGGAGGGAGAAAAGTCGATTGATAATTCACTTTTTATCGATGATGACGGTAAGCCTTATCTTTTTTTTGATCGTTTTAATGACGGCTTGAACATTTGGGTGGCAGAACTGGAAGAAGATTTGATGACCATCAGGAAAGAGACCATGCATCCTTGCATTCATGTCTCACAGGAGTGGGAGAAAGTATGGCCAAGAGTAAATGAGGGATCTTTTGTTGTCAAGCATAACGATGTGTACTATATGACGTATTCTGCCAACAGCTATGAAAGTCCTTTCTACGGAATTGGATGCGCCACTGCTACGGAAATTATGGGAGAATGGACAAAATATTCGCACAATCCCTTGTTACAGAAACCTGGAAACCTGATAGGGACGGGGCATAGTTCAATGTTCAAAGATAAAAAAGGGGATTGGAAGATTGTATTTCACGCTCACAATGATGTCAACAAGATTCATCCCAGAAACATGTACATCGGCAATGTAGGTTTTAAGAAAATCAATGGTGTGGATCAATTATATATTGACCAGAATTTCAAAACGCCTTTCTTGGTGATAGATTCTGAATGAATTGCTTATTATAATCAGGCCTACCCTCTGGGGGTACATCGGACGGGCTATACGCACGGAGAGATATCGGTTGGTGGAGAAGAATATTGCTGGTCATGAACCAAACATTGTTAAGTGCCTTAAAAATATTCTCTCAATGCACCCTGAAGCGCTAAGATAGTAGAAGTTAATTAGTAAAACCTTTTTGTTTTTTAAATATGTTAATATGTCTGAAGGTGGAGAAGAAGTATTCATTTAAGGTACTACATGTGTTATCTTGTTTGTAATGAGTGAGATATTATTTTACTGTTATTTATTTTATTTTTTTTGAGAGATATTTGTTGTATGTTTTGAGATGAAATTAGCCGTTTTTGTCCTTTTACGGAGATAACTTTGTACTGAATAAAGGTTAGTAATAAGATTATTTCCTATAATTTAATATAATACAGAGTGAATAATTTTATCCTTTCAATTTTAAAAAAACTTACCAGGAGTAGTGAAATTTGGACCAATATAAAGTCACATTGTGATTTTATAAGATCTACTTATTAATTTAATATTTTAAACCATGTATATGAAATTTAGCATGAAAAGTAAGCGTCGACATTTGCTGTCTATTATGTTGATACTAATGGTTCTTTGCATTTCTTGCGAAGAGGACCAGTCTAAGACAGAAACTCCTTCACAGGCTTATGACCCGTCGAAACCTGTGATTGTTTCAGATTTTTTGCCAAAAGATGGGGGAGCATACCAGAAGATGGTTATCTATGGTGAAAACTTTGGCAATGATTCTTCTCTCGTGAATGTAACCATCGGGGGTAAAAAAGCAGTTATTATCAATGTACAGAGCAACAACATGTACGTATTTGTTCCTTCCGGTGCTTTTTCAGGAGAAGTAGCTGTTACCGTGGGCAGTGATGATAATGCCAAAACAGCCATGGCCGACGCTGTTTTCAACTATCAGAAAAAAATGGTTGTGGGTACACTGGTAGGTTACCGGAACGAGTATGACAACCAGGGATGGAAAGACGGTCCTTTTGAAACGGCCGCCGGTTTCCGTAATGATGGAGAGATGAGGTTTGATCCTCTCAATCCGAATCACCTATATGTTGTGTACGACGGTGCTGATATTCAGCTTTTAGACTTGGAGAAACGAGAGCTTTCCACGCCACTCCACCGTTCTTCATTTGGTGGTTGGCGTTTGCGCAGCATCGACTTTACCAACGACGGGCAGTATATGCTGATATCTGTCGACTTTGACGGATGGGGAACAGGAACCAGCCCCAGCGTCTACATCCTGAAGCGAAACGCGGATGGTACTTTTACAGATCAGGGTGGTCCACAGATCATCGCTGGTTATAAGCAAACGAATGGAGCCTCGCTTCATCCCGTGAACAACAATGAGTTGTATTTCAATAGTTATGAACGGGGACAGGTCTTCCGTATGGATATAAACAAGTACTTCGAGACCCTCCAGAGCGGTGGGAATTGGGGACCCTACAGGGATAATGGAAATTATACCGAACTCTTTACCATTCAGGATACGGGGTGGGAATTCAAGATCTTTATGCATCCTACCGGAAATTATGCCTATATCATGGTAATTAATCAGCATTACATCTTGCGTACCGATTACAACTGGACAGAAAAACGTTTCGCGACGCCTTATGTGATCGCCGGACAGGTACGAAGTGCTGCTTGGGTTGATGGTGCCGGGACCTCGGCTCGCTTTGATCGTCCTTATTCGGGCGTATTTGTAAAGAATCCACTCTATGTTGAAGAAGGAAGGGCGGACGTGTATGATTTTTATATTGCTGATAAGATGAATCACTCCGTCCGTAAAATGACGCCGGAAGGTATTGTCAGCACGTTTGCTGGACGGGGACGTTCGGGACAGGCAGCTGATAACAATGTCTGGGGAACGGAAGATGGAGACCTGCGTGAAGTCGCTCGTTTCCGTGATCCTACCGGAATTGCGTATGACGAGGAAAACAATATATTCTATATTCTCGATACGGTTGGGCGGAAGATACGTACCATCTCCATGGAGTCGGAAGAAGAAATAGAAGATGCTGAAGATGGAGGATTCTAACGAATAAATACAATGAAAAATATGAATAAATTAATGATCCTGTTTGTCATGATGCTTTCCCTATGTGGCAATGCATGGGCACAGGAACAAGTGACTGTAAAAGGGAGGGTCACAGATACAAAAGGAGAAGCAATGATTGGGGTAAACATCTCCGTGGTAGATGTACCGGGATTGGGAACCATCACTGACATTGATGGAAACTATCAACTCAAAATGGAGCGTTATCAGAAACTCGCGTTTACCTATTTAGGTTACGAATCAGTTGAGAAGCTTGTCAAGGATGAGTTAACCATACATGTTACCATGGAAGAATCATCCGGTAGTGTCCTGGATGAAGTGGTAGTCACTGGATTAGGTACACAACGAAAGATCACGGTTACCGGTGCGGTGACGAACGTGGAGGTGGACGAGTTGAGACGTTTTCCCTCTTCCAACCTTTCGAACGTACTGGGAGGAAATGTGCCGGGTATCATGTCGATGCAAACCTCCGGCCAACCGGGAAAAAATACTTCGGAGTTCTGGGTAAGAGGAATTTCTACATTTGGAGCGAGCAATAGTGCCTTAATCCTGGTAGATGGTTTTGAACGTAGTAACCTGAACGAGATTAACGTGGAGGATATCGAAACGTTCACGGTATTGAAGGATGCCTCTGCTACTGCTATCTATGGGTCGAAGGGAGGAAACGGGGTGATTTTGATTACCACCAAGCATGGTCAGGCCGGTAAGGTAAAGATCACTGCCAAAGTGGAGACTTCTTACCACAACCGTACCATTACACCGCAGTTTGTAAATGGTGATACTTATGCTGCTTTGGCCAATGAAGCGCGTGTGACGCGTAACATGGGGGTGCTTTATCAACCGGAAGAATTGGAAATACTCCGTCTGGGATTAGATCCCGATCTTTATCCCAATATAGACTGGATGGATGTCCTGTTAAAAGACGGTGCTTATAGCTACCGTGCCAACTTGAACCTGAACGGAGGTGGACAAACAGCACGCTATTTTGTCTCTGCCAGCTACGTAGAGGACGAAGGAATGTATAAAACCGATGAAACATTAAGGAAGGATTATGATACCAATGCAAATTATCGGCGTATCAACTATCGCATGAACGTGGATATGGATATTACACGTACTACGCTTCTAAAAGTGGGAGTTTCGGGTTCATTGGCAAAGCGTAACAGCCCGGGATTGGGAGACAATGATGTATGGGGAGAGCTTTTTGGTTATCATGCCATCAGCACACCGGTGCTCTATTCTAACGGGCGTATTCCGGCATTGGGAACAGGCAATAGGACAAACCCCTGGGTAAGTGCTACCCAAACAGGTTATAATGAAAGTTGGGACAATAATTTACAAACGAATGTGACACTTGAGCAGGACTTCAATTTTATTACCCCCGGGTTAAGATTTATAGGTCGTTTTGGGTATGATACCAACAACAACAGTTGGATCAATCGCCGTCGCTGGCCTGAACAATGGAAGGCATTGAACCGTGATCAAAATGGAGAGTTGGTTTGGGATCATGTCGCAAGTGCAAGTGATATGTTTCAGGAAAGTGGTGGTCGGGGTAACCGTCGTGAGTTTCTGGATCTGTTGTTAAGTTGGGACCGTAGCTTTAACGAAAACCACAATACAGGTATTACCATGCGTTATACCCAGGATACCTTTACCGAGACAGTTAACCTGGGAGGTGATCTAAAGAATGGAGTGGCTCGCCGTAATCAAGGACTGGCAGGACGGTTTACCTATAACTGGAAATACCGCTATTTCTTTGATTTTAATTTTGGGTATACCGGTTCCGAAAATTTCGCTGTGGGACATCAGTTTGGATTTTTCCCCGCTTTCTCCGGTGCCTGGAATATTGCCGAAGAACCTTTAATCAAGGATAACGTGGATTGGCTCGATATGCTCAAAGTGCGTTACTCGCATGGCAAAGTGGGTAACGACAATATGGGTAACGAGCGTTTCCCCTATTTGTACACCATTCAGGATTTCTACATTGATAATAATGAACGGAGAGATATGCCCGGTTATAACTGGGGCACGGGAGACTATAACAGGAGTTATAAAGGGATTCACTATTCGCAGGTTGCTTCACCCTATATCACGTGGGAGGAAGCCCGGAAGAATGACCTGGGGGTGGATATCTCGTTGTTCAGAAATAGTTTTTCGCTTACAGTTGACTATTTTACTGAAGACCGCACCGGTATTTATATGGAACGTAATTTCCTGCCCCAGATTACCGGTCTGGAAAGCAAGCCTCGGGCAAATGTGGGAGCTGTAGCCAGCAAAGGATTCGATGGAAACTTCGAACTAAGGGAAAAAGCAGGTGAGGTAAATATCACGCTCCGCGGAAATATGACCTACAGTAGGAATGAGGTGCTGGAGCGGGATGAAGAGAACAAGGTATACCCCTACCAATACGATCGGGGATACCGTGTGGATCAGCAGAAAGGTTTGATTTCCTTGGGACTGTTTAAAGATTATGATGATATCCGTCACAGCCCAAGACAGCAATTTGGGGTTGTACAACCCGGTGACATCAAGTACAAGGATGTCAACGGTGATGGCATTGTTGACGGTGGAGACCGCGTCGCGATTGGAGCTACCCGGCGTCCAAACCTGATTTATGGCCTGGGTGCTTCCTTCAACTGGAAAGGGTTCGATTTCAACTTCCACTTTCAGGGAGCCGGTAAGTCTACTTTCCCCATCTATGGTAAGACTGTGTTTGCCTTTAGTGAAAATGATTGGGGTAACGTAATGAAAGGGATACTTGAAGATCGTTGGGTAGATGCTGGAACAGCTGAACAATTGGGCATTCAGGCCAATGAAAATCCCAATGCTTCTTATCCGCGTCTGAGTTACGGGGGAAACAACAACAACCAGCAAGGATCCACTTTTTGGCTGCGTGACGGCCGTTATCTTCGTCTCAAGAATATGGATATTGGATACACCCTACCCAAAGAGTTCACTACACGATACCGCATGTCAGATGTCCGTATCTTTATAGCCGGCTCCAACCTATTGACCTGGTCAAAGTTCAAATTGTGGGATCCGGAGTCAACCCAGCCGCGTGGAGAAGAATACCCGCTGACAAGGTCGATTACGTTGGGATTAAGTGCTAACTTGTAAATTATAAATCACTATGATAAAGAAATTTTCTATATTATTATTGGCGCTCTTCGTACTGGGACTAATACCCTCCTGTTCAGATTATCTGGACTCTGATAGGTATTTTAGAGACCGTACATCACTGGAAACGGTTTTTACTGACAGGGAGCGTACGGAGGAATGGTTGGCTTACGCTTATTCTTTCCTGACGGGAGCAACCGCCGATATCATCGCCAAGGCCGGGAACGGTAGCCCCCATGTTTATGACGACGCAATGTACTACGGCGACAGGGATGTGAAATATGACCCGAAAGATGCATGGGACCTTTCATATAATAAGTTTAGATTGGGCGAGTACAACGAGAATGAATACAACGATGTCTGGCCGCGTTGCTATAAAGGAATTTTTCAGGCTTCGGTATTCATTCACAATATTGATATGAACCTCACCATGACCCCTGAAGAACGACTGGACTATAAAGGACAGGCTCGTTTCGTGCGTGCGTACCTCTACTGGCTTCTGCTCCGGAAATATGGTCCGGTACCCATTATGCCGGATAAGGGCATCGACTATACTTTGAGCTATGATGATCTCGCAACGCCCCGCAGTCCCTACGAAGAGGTGGCGGAACATATCAGCAACGAGATGGTACAGGCAGCGAAGGAGTTACAGTATATCCGGCGCAATGACAATGAGAATATATCGCGACCCACCAAGGGAGCGGCATTGGCTACCCGTGCCTATGCGTTGATATTCGCAGCAAGCCCCCTGGCCAATGGGAATGACGATGAATTCGCACGGACCTTGGTAGACGACCAGGGACGACGCCTGCTTTCTCCCGAATATAGCGAAGAAAAATGGGCGAAAGCAGCCGCTGCGGCAAAGGATGTAATGGAGTTGGGTACTTATGACCTCTATACGGCCGCATTTAGTTCTTCGGACAATGGCTTACACGACCGCCCCACCATTGTTCCACCAACCGACCTGGAGTTTTCCAACCAGGATTGGCCCCATGGCTGGAGAAATATCGATCCCTTCAAGTCATATCGTAACCTCTTCACCGGTGCCGTATCTCCGGTAGATAACCCCGAGTTGATCTTTTCGAGGGTGCATAATACAAGTGAAGTTGCTACCATGGTTATACACCAGATGCCGCGCGATTTTGGAGGCTGGAACACGCATGGACTGACACTGAAAATGGTGGATGCCTACTACATGAACGATGGTGCCGACGTGCCGGGCAAGGATAAGGAGATAGGGCGCGGTGATGGCTCGCAGCGCTTGACTGGATTTACCACCCAGGAGGATGTGGATGCCGGACGATATCGCCCCCTGGGAAGGGATGTTTCGTTGCAATACGCCAACCGTGAACCCCGCTTTTATGCCTCCGTGGCATACAACGGTGCCGTATGGCATTATCTGAGTCGCTCCGAACCGCGAGACCGTAACCGCCAGACATTTTATTATCGTGGCGGGGGTAATGGTTTCATGAACTCCCCGTTTCATCTGCGTACCGGCATCGGGGTAATGAAGTTTGTGGATCCGCAGGATGCTCCCGGGAATATCCGGTTAAAGGCAGAACCGGCCATACGCTACGCCGATATATTGCTGCTCTATGCCGAGGCATTGAATGAACTGGATGCCACCTATAGCATCGCGTCATGGGATGGGTCGACGACCTATAACATCAGCCGGGATGTAGAGGAAATAAAGAAAGGGGTACGTCCCGTGCGCATCCGTGCTGGTTTACCCGATTATGCTTCGGGAACCTATAACAGCAAGGATGTTTTGCGGAGCGCATTGAAACGCGAGCGGATGATTGAATTGCTGGGAGAAGGGAAACGATACTTTGATCTTCGTCGCTGGAAAGATGCCGCGGTGGAAGAAGCACTCCAAATTTATGGTTGTAACGTAATCATGAATGCAGACCGAAGAGAAGAATTCCATCAACCGGTAGCTATCTTCAATCTCGCTTCTACATTCTCTCCCAAATTGTACTTCTGGCCCATCAGCCACAATGAATTGAAGCATAATAATCGTCTCACCCAAACTCCGGGATGGACATCGTATGACTAAACTTATAATACAGAGGAATAAATGCACAAAATATATACTTTAATCGTCCTTATGGCAGTAGTGCTGCTGGGGACTTCATGTAATGATGAATGGAAAGAAGAACAATATGATCATTATATTGCATTCCGTTCTCCATTGAATAACAAAGGAGTGACAGAGATATATGTTCCGTACAGCCGGAAAGGAGCCGATGGTACTTCTCAGGAAGGTAGATCAAACTATCAGCTTCCGATGATCGTCAGTGGATCCACCAATAACCTGCAAAATATAAGGGTGAATGTCGCGCACGATCCCGACACGTTGCAAACATTAAACTTAGCCCGTTATCAACATCGAACCGACCTGTTTTATGTGGATATGGGAAAAGAGGATCTGGGATTTGTTTCATTTCCAGGTACAGTAGATTTTACCCCCGGTAACGATGTCAGTTTGTTGGATATCAGTTTTGACTTTCGTGGGATAGATATGTCGCAAAAATGGGTGCTGCCGCTAACAGTGGTAGACAATGCTTCTTCCGATTATATAAGTCATCCACGTAAAAATTATGCCAAAGCCATCCTGAGGATATTACCCTTTAATAATTTCTCGGGTGGATATTCAGGAACTACATTGCAAAATTTCGTGAAAGGGGACGAGGGTAGTGGCTCCATCGTAGCCAACACCGTCACCGGGTATGTCGTGGATGACAATACTGTTTTCTTTTACGCGGGAAATATTGATGAAGATCGTACCGATCGTGCTAACTACAAGGTGTTTGCTGAATTTAACGGAGGAGAGACAGGTGGAATTGTCAACTTCTATGTAGAGAATCCCGAATTGAACTTTGTGAGACACAAGGAAGCTTCCTATCGGATAATTGAGGAGATGGACGCTATACGACCTTATTTATTACGCAGGTACGTAATTATAAACAACATCGATTATGAATATAGTGACTATACAGCCGTGCCGGGTTCCAGTATTACCTATATAGTAAGGGGTTCTTTGACTCTGGTACGTACCATAAATACACAGATACCGGATGAAGATCAGGCTATCGAGTGGTGATTAATTTTTATTTAAACCGTAACTGCTACAAATAATATAAAAATGAGTAGATTTTTTTTGCTATTTAGCTTGTTTTCCATTTTTATCCTGGCATCTTGCCAGGCAAACAGATCTGGAAATGCTATTATTCCAACTGAACTTACAACAGAGCTCCGTGCGCCTGCTTATCCCCTGGTCACGGTGGATCCTTATTTCAATGCATGGTCATGCACCAATAATTTGTATGATGACCAGGTACGCCATTGGACTGAAAAAGAGTTCCCTTTGTTGGGTGCTCTTCGGGTGGATGGTGAGGTTTATCGGTTCATGGGAGTGGAAAAGCTTCCGCTCAAACCGCTACTCCCCTCGGTGCATGAACAAAAATGGGAAGGGAGATACACCTTCGATCAACCCCATGGTGAGGAATGGAAATCAATTGGCTTCAATGATGCATCCTGGGAGACGGGTGCCGCGGCATTTGGCACCCAAAATGAACCAAACCTTTCTACACGTTGGGATACAAAAGATATCTGGATACGCAGGGTGTTTCAGCTTGATGAAGATCTGGCCGGTAGGGATATTTATCTGCATTATTCGCACGACGATATTTTTGAGTTGTATATTAATGGTATTCAGGTGGTCGGAACAGGCTACTCCTGGAATTACAACATACAACAAGCGCTGCCCGATGAGGTGAAAGCGTTGCTCAAAAAAGGAGACAACATCATCACTGCTCACTGTCATAACAGAACCGGCGGAGGATATGTGGATTTCGGATTGTATGAAAAGGAAGCCGACAAGGAGTCGTTTATTCATACTGCGCTACAGAAATCTGCCAGCGTATTGCCCACCCAAACAATCTATGCTTTCGATTGCGGCCCCGTGGAAATGGATCTGATTTTCACCACGCCACTTTTGATGGACGATCTGAAGTTGATGTCACGACCGGTCAGTTATATTTCCTATCAGGTCCGCTCAAAAGACAGTGCGTCACACGATGTGCAGATTTACTTCGAGGCAACTCCGCAGTGGGCTCAGAACAACGTGAGCCAACCGGTAAATTACGAAAAAATTGAAAAAGGAGATCTTTCATTTTTGAAAACCGGCACCATCGAACAACCGACGCTGCAAAAGTCAGGCGATGATGTACGTATTGATTGGGGTTATTTTTATGTAGCCGGCAAAAATAACAAGGCTACCCTGTTGAATTTCGGTGATTATTGGGGCAGTAAAAAAGAGTTTCAGAAAACAGGAATGATTCCGGCAGCGCAACCTGCGGAGCTTTCTGAGAAAATAAATGAATCGATGACCGTACTGGCATATAGCGAAAATCTTGGAAGTGTATCGGCCGATCATACAGCCGGCTATATTATGCTGGGTTACGACGATGTGTATTCCATACAGTATTTCGGGGAGAACCTGAAAGGGTACTGGACAAATGACGGGGCAACAGACATTTTTCAGGTATTCGAAGCTGCAAAGACCGATTATGCCTCTGTTATGAAACGATGCGAACTGTTTAACAGCAGCATGATGGCCGACGCGATCGAAGCTGGCGGTGTGAAATATGCTGAATTGTGTGCGCTTGCTTACCGTCAGGCAATATCGGCCCACAAGCTGGTAAAGGATGAAGCGGGCACGCTGCTGTTCCTTTCCAAAGAAAATAACAGCAACGGTTCCATTGGTACGGTAGATATCACATACCCATCTTCTCCTTTATTCCTGATTTATAATCCCGACCTCGTAAAGGGGATGATGAATCATATTTTCTATTACAGTGAAAGTGGTAAATGGACCAAGCCGTTTGCTGCACATGATGTGGGTACCTATCCCCTTGCAAATGGACAGACCTACGGCGGGGACATGCCCATAGAGGAATCAGGAAACATGCTCATTGCTACGGCAGCTATCGCCACCATGGAGAGGAATGCCGACTATGCCGCGAGCCACTGGACGGTGCTGACAACGTGGACCGACTATCTGGTGGAATATGGATTGGATCCTGAAAATCAGCTTTGTACCGATGATTTTGCCGGACATTTTGCACACAATGCCAATCTCTCCATCAAAGCCATCATGGGGATTGCCTCTTATGCTAAACTTGCATCCATGCAGGGAAAAAATGAAGTAGCTGGGAAATATATGCACATCGCCAAAGAGATGGCCGTGAAGTGGGAACAAATGGCCCATGATGGGGGTCATTATAAGCTTACATTCGACAGATCAGGAACATGGAGTCAAAAATATAATATTGTTTGGGATAAATTATTAGGATTTAATATCTTTGATCCGCAAATTGTTCAGAAAGAAGTAGCATACTACAGAACGCAACAGAACGAATATGGTTTGCCTTTGGATAACAGAGCCACTTATACCAAATCCGACTGGATCATGTGGACTGCCACACTTACAGGAGACCGTGAAGACTTTGATGCATTGATTGATCTTGTATATAAATATGCGGATGAAACCTCATCAAGGGTGCCTCTGAGCGACTGGCATGACACGGTCACTGCCGAGAGAATGAATTTTAAAGCACGTTCCGTTGTGGGGGGTTATTTTATGAAAATGTTGGAACACAAGATTTTAACAGATAAAAATAAATAACCGAACTATTGGTGAATGTCAATGCGCTTATCGTGCACGAAAGGACTATCCTTCGTGCACGATATTTGCGAAATATATAACCGAAATAAAACTTGAAGATATGTTTGGAATTAAAATGCTAAGCTGTGCACTGGTTTTTTCACTGATGACAAACCCCATCTTTTCAGCTGAAAAGACAAAGGTAACTGTGGTCGACAGGCCAAACACCAATGCAGTGAACACGTCATACAGACAAAACAGAACACCTCTTCTGCCGCAGAACTTTATTAAACTGCCGGTTGGATCCGTCAAACCGGAAGGCTGGATTTTAAAGCTTCTGGAGCTGCAAAAGGAAGGCTTGAACGGGCAGTTGGGTGAGATTAGCGCTTGGCTCGACAAGGAAAACAATGCCTGGCTGGGTACCGGAACCGATTACGGATGGGAGGAGGTCCCCTATTGGCTGAAGGGATATGGCAATATGGCTTACATCCTGAATGACAAAAAGATGATTGATGAGACAAAAACCTGGCTTGACGCGGCTATTCAAAGTCAACGTGCAGATGGTTATTTCGGCCCTTATGTTGAGAAAAACGGAAAACCGGACCTGTGGGGTAATATGATCATGATCTGGTGCCTGCAGTCATATTATGAATATTCTGAGGATGAAAGGGTGATCGGGTTGATGACCAACTATTTCAAGTGGCAAATGGAACTCGCGGATGAACTGTTTCTGAAAGATTACTGGGAAAATAGCAGGGGTGGCGATAATCTGATTAGCATTTACTGGCTGTATAATATCACAGGAGATGCCTTTTTGTTGGAGCTGGCAGAGAAAACGCACCGGAACACGGCAAACTGGCGTCAGCGATCCACGCTACCCAACTGGCACAACGTGAATGTCGCACAGAGCTTCAGGGAGCCTGCATCCTGGTATATGCTATCGAAAGATTCTGCCGATTTGATGGCCACATACAATGTGCATCATCTAATCAGAAACACCTTCGGACAAGTACCCGGAGGAATGTTTGGTGCCGATGAAAATGCAAGAATGGGATATATTGATCCGCGTCAGGGGACAGAAACCTGTGGCTTTGTAGAACAGATGGCATCAGATGAGATACTGCTACTGATGACGGGTGATCCCTTCTGGGCAGAACATTGTGAAAATGTGGCATTCAATTCTTACCCCGCATCCATGATGCCCGACATGAAATCGTTGCGATACATCACTTCTCCGAATCATACAATCAGTGATGCAAAGAACCATCATCCCGGAATCGACAACAGGGGCCCCTTCCTGGCAATGAATCCGTTCAGCAGCCGCTGCTGCCAACACAACCACGGTCAGGGCTGGCCCTATTTTATTGAGCATCTTATCATGGCCACTCCCGATAATGGTATTGCCGCTGCCATCTACGGTGCCTGCAAAGCGAACGTGAAAGTAGGAAACGGTATGACGGTGGACATTGTGGAAGAGACAAATTATCCTTTTGAAGAATCGGTTAAATTTACGGTTCATGCGTCGCAGAAAGTTACTTTTCCCCTTTATCTGAGAATTCCATCCTGGACAGATAATCCGTCGGTCATTATCAACGGAAAAAAAATAACGGCTGACCTGGTAGCAGGAAAATATGTCCGTCTGGAAAGAGAATGGAAAAAAGGTGATCAGATTGTACTGAACATACCCATGAAGCTGTCCCAGTCGGTCTGGCATGTCAACCAGGACAGCCGCAGCATACACTATGGTCCGTTGACATTCTCACTGAAGATCAAAGAGAATTATGTAAAGGTAGGTAGTGTGGAGACGGCAATCGGTGATTCCAAATGGCAGAAGAATGCAGATCCAACAAAGTGGCCCAGCTACGAGATCTACCCGGCGAGCGACTGGAACTATGCATTGGTGATAGATGAATCACAGCCTCTGGAACAGAATTTTGAAGTCATAAGAACAACATGGCCTTCCGATAACCACCCATTCACGGTTGAGGCTGCACCCATTGAGATTAGAGCCAAAGGAAAAAAAATGATCGGGTGGGGCATTGATCAGTATGGTCTTACCGGTGAAATTCCTGTTAAAGAGAGTCAGCGTTTCGAAACAAAAACAGATGACATCACACTTATCCCGATGGGTGCTGCGCGATTGAGAATTTCTGCTTTCCCTGTTTTTCAGGAATAAGAACGGCCGGTCTTTTTTTTTAGTTATCTTTAAACAAAAAAAATGGACAGTATGTATAAAACTATCAGTGTTTTTGTCGTCCTGTTTGCCTGTTTTGGCTTACAGGCGCAGAAAATTGATCTGGTACAATATGTAAATACGTTGCAGGGGACCAACTCACGCTTTGAACTCACCAGGGGGAATACCTATCCCACCACAGCACTTCCATTTGCCATGCATACCTGGACTCCCCAAACAGGTGTCAATGGTGACGGATGGAAATATCAATACGAAAAAGATTCGATCAGAGGATTTCAACAGGCCCATCAATGTAGCTCCTGGACAAACGACTACGCGGTGTATTCGTTGATGCCGGTCACCGGTATGCTGGCACTCGACCAGTATAACAGGGCAGCCAAATTCCGCCACGCGCAGGAGACAGGAAAACCCAACTATTATAAGGTTTTGCTGGAAAATGGTATTACCACGGAAATTTCACCCGTGGAGCGTGGAGCACATATCCGTTTTTCTTTTCCCAAAGGAAAACCTTCCTTTGTCGTGTTGGACGGTTATACCGGCATGAGCGGAGTGGAAATTATTCCGGGTGAAAATAAGATCGTGGGATACGTGCGCAACGGTCATTATATCCCGGAAAATTTTAAAAATTATTTCGTGATTCAATTCGATCAGCCCATTCGACGCTATGGTATCTGGGAGAATACCGACAACAAGAACCATATATTGGAAACAACAGGTGAAGGTAAAGGAGTAGGTGCCTGGGTTGAGTTTGATCCGGGTGTAAAGGTACAGATTAAAACTGCTTCTTCATACATCAGCATAGAGCAGGCGGGATTAAACCTGTCAAAAGAGCTGGGACAGTTCAGAACACTCGAACAGACAAAAAACGCAGCATGGAAAACATGGAACGATCACTTACATCGTATATTGGTTGAAGGAGACAATGGTGATGACAAAGCTACTTTTTATTCCTGTTTTTTCCGTGCAAGCCTTTTCTCACGCAAATTCTATGAGATAGATCAAAATGGAAACCCTTATTACTACAGTCCTTATGACGGAAAAATACACGAAGGGTTTATGTTTACCGACACCGGTTTCTGGGATACTTTCCGTGCACAGTTTCCGCTGAATGCATTATTGTATCCCGACATGCATGGCCGATATGTTGCCTCCATGCTCGATGCATACGATCAGTGCGGCTGGCTGCCGTCCTGGTCGTTCCCCGGAGAAGGGGGCAGTATGATAGGCAATCATGCCATTTCCTTGTTTGCAGATGCATGGGCAAAAGGCATCCGCACGTTTGATCCCGACAAAGCACTGCAGGCATATTATCATGAAGCAACAAATAAAGGGCCATGGGGACCTTCAAATGGACGTCATGGCTGGAAGGAATATTTCACGCAGGGATATGTTCCTTATCCCGAATATGGGGAAGCTACCGCCAAAACATTGGAATATGCCTACGATGATTTCTGTGGATATAGTCTGGCAAAAATGACGGGTCAATCGTTTTATGAAGAGATTTTTTCCCGCCAGATGTATAATTACAGGAACTTATTCGATGCCGGAACAGGTTTTATGCGCGGACGCGATAAAAATGGGAAATGGGCTCCCGGCTTCGATCCCTTTGAATGGGGAGGTCCTTATACCGAGGGAAATGCCTGGCATTATGTGTGGTCTGTTTTTCACGACGTGCAGGGTTTGATTGATCTTATGGGCGGTAATGAGCGGTTCGTCGCGAAACTCGACTCTGTATTTTCAGCTCCCAACACGGTGAACGTGGGAACATACGGATATAAAATACATGAAATGACGGAGATGCAGATGGCAGAGATGGGGCAGTATGCCCATGGCAATCAACCCATACAACACATGATTTATCTGTATAATTATGCCGGTGTCCCCTGGAAGACACAGCAAAAAGTTAGGGAAGTGATGCGGCGTTTGTATAATGCTACCGAAAGCGGTTATCCCGGTGATGAGGACCAGGGACAGACTTCCTCGTGGTATGTTTTGAGTGCACTGGGCTTTTACAGTGTTTGTCCCGGAACCGATCAGTATGTATTGGGCAGTCCTCTATTTAAAAAAACAACCATCACACTGGAAGACGGAAAGCAGTTTGTGATTGATGCAAAGAACAACAATGAACAAAATGTGTACATACAATCTGCCACGTTGAATGGTGAAACGTATTCCAAAAACTTTATCAGATACGAGGATATTGCCGGTGGAGGAACATTGTCCCTGATGATGGACGATCAGCCGGAAAAACGCAATATGGCACGAAACGATTTACCCTTTTCGGTTTCATTTGATAAATAAAAAGCGCAGGAGGCTGCAATCAAGACATGAATTTTAAAATGACGAGACTGATTCCTTTCCTTGTTTTGCTTTCAGGGTTCTTTTTTCTGAACAGCTTAACATCTTACGGTAATCCCAATTATTCCTTTAAGCATTATAATAGCAATAACGGACTGTCGCAAAATACGGTACGATCTATTTTTCAGGATAACCAGGGGTTCATGTGGTTTGGAACCAAAGACGGGTTAAACAGGTTTGATGGTAAAAAGTTTGTCATTTTTAAATTTTTTCCTGAAGGAAAACTCAATGACAATGTTTTTCATCGCATACTGCAGGACAGGAATGACAATATTTGGGTCGCTACAGAAGAGGGGGTATACATTTATGATATTTACCGCGAAGAGTTCCATCGATTTAACACCATCACTGCGGATAATGATTCCGTGAGTGGGGTTGTTTCGGAAATGGTGGCCGATAAAGACGGCGATATCTGGATGTCGGTCGAGGGGAAAGGTATCTTTCATTATGCAATGGAAAAGAAGGAACTTTACTTTTTTGCCATTCCTCTTGTAAAAGATGGTCTGAAAATGATCAGTTTATGCCCGGATAATAACAAAGGTGTTTGGGTATTTCCTTACTCATCGCCTTTTCTTCATATCAATAAACAAACAAAGGAAATATCCCGATTCAATCTGGAGGACGAGGAAACATTCATGTATAATGCCGGTGAGATATCAGATGTCTTTCCTGATCCAGGCAATATTTTGCTTGTGGCTACATCACAAAAGGGGCTCATTGCAATCAATACAATCAATAAAACGCATCGGGTGTTGTTGGATAAGGATGAGCACGGTGATCCTGTTTTTGTCCGATGTATAGAAAGAATTGATCCAAATACCCTCTGGATAGGTACAGAATCGGGCATTTATATTTATCATTCCGATACGGAAGAAGTGATCAATTTGAGACACGACGAGTTGTTGCCTGGCACATTGTCAGATAATGCGATATATTCAATTTTAAAAGACCGGGACGGCGGAGTATGGGTGGGATCTTATTTTGGAGGGGTAGATTATTATTCTAATCAGCAAAACAACTTCGATTTGTTTTATCCCCTGGCAGGTATTGCAGGTATAAATGGGTTGAAAGGCAAGCGTGTCAGAGAATTTTGTGCCGCTCCAAACGGAAAAATATGGATTGGTACAGAAGATGGCGGCCTTCATCTTTTTGATCCTGTCGCCGGGTCCTTTCTACCGCTACCTCCTCCCCTGAGATCATTATATACCAATATTCACGCTTTATATAACGATGGGGATGATTTGTGGATAGGTGCGTTTTCAAAAGGACTGCACCGGTATAATAAGAAAACAGGGAAAATGGTTGTATATACTCATTCCGATGATCCGCATTCTATCAGCCAAAACAGTACGTTTGCTTTATGTAAAGACAGGCAGGGAGTATTATGGGTAGGTACCCTCTCGGGGGTGGATATCTATGATGAGGAGAACAATCAGTTCAGTCGGGTTGAGAAGTTAAAGGGGATGTCAATTATGAATATCTTCGAAGACAGCCATGGCTTTATCTGGATATCCACTTTTTTGAACGGGCTTTACCGATTTAATCCTGCCTCGAAAACATGGACAGTTTTTGTGCATGATCCCTCCGATCCGGGAAGCTTACCCTACAATAAAACAACGGCCCTGTATGAAGACGGTAAAGGTCGATTGTGGATTGCTACACAGGGAGGCGGTTTTGGACTTTTTGACAGGGAAAGGGAAACATTTTCAACCTTCAATAGTTCGCACGGATTACCCAACGACGTGGTATATCAGATTGTGGACGACGAAGAAGGTATCTTATGGCTTTCTACCAATTCCGGACTTGTGCGTTTCGATCATGACAATAGAACCTTTAAAAACTATACGGTCAACAATGGTTTAAAGACAAATCAATTCAATTATAAATCAAGTTTTAAAACCAGAGAGGGTATAATTTATTTTGGATCTTTGGATGGCTTTGTGCGTTTCGATCCTTCCGGTTTAAAAGAGAGCCGGTGGAGTACACCACTTATTTTTACGGATCTTTTTGTAAACAATTCAAGAATAAATCCTTTTGATAGTAACTCTCCACTGAAACAAAGTTTGATGTATACCGATGCAGTGAGTCTGCCCTATCATCAGAACTCACTGAGTGTAGAATTTGCCAGGTTGAATTATTCCGGAGCCGATACGGATCAGATTTTTTATATTCTGCAGGGATTCGACAAATCCTGGATTCCGGCCCGGAATAGTCAAACAATTATCTATTCAAACTTAAAGCCAGGCAACTATAAACTCATGCTTGGAATTGCAGGAGAGGATCGAAAAGAACCTGTCAGAAATGTAAAAACGCTTTCCATTAGAATAAAACCGCCCTTTTGGTTAAACGGATGGGCCTATTTGATTTACATCTTACTTTTCTTGACAGGATTGTATCTTCTAACGCGTTACCTGACCATGCGAAGCAGGCTCAGACAACGCGTGAAGATGAGAGAGTTTGAACAACAGAAAGAGAGGGAACTTTATCGGTCGAAAATCAATTTCTTTACCAATGTTGCCCACGAGATCCGCACGCCGCTCACTTTGATAAAAGCACCGCTCGATCAAGTGTTGATGACTGAGGACGTATCGGAAAGTGTGAAGGATAATTTGCAGATAATGAGTAAAAATACGAGTAGATTGCTCAATCTGACCAATCAGCTGTTGGATTTCCGCAAGACAGAGTCTGAGGCATATCTGTTAGATCTTCAAACCCAAAACGTGACGGAGTTGATCAGGGAAACCATACTCCGCTTCACACCGCTGGCAAAACATAAAAATATCACCCTGGAAGCAGATTTGCCCGAACAGGATATGTTTGTTCAACTTGACAAGGAAGCTTTCCTTAAGATCATCAGTAATCTGTTAAACAATGCCATGAAGTATTGTGATCGTTTTGTCAGACTGGAAGCAACAATAAAAGAAAATGAAAAGAAAGAGTTTTATCTGCTTATCGAGAACGACGGAGAACTGATACCCCCAGCATATAAAGAAGAGATTTTCAAACCCTTTGTGCAGATTGATACCGATCGGGATAACAAAGTTTCGGGAACAGGGATCGGACTGGCGCTGGCAAGTTCATTGGCCGAACTGCATGGAGGCTCACTGACACTTGTGAACGATGATCGTTATAATCGGTTTCTTCTGAAACTGCCGGTTGGAAATGTAGATCATAAAGAGATACATGTCCGGGAACAGGAGATAAAGGAAATCCGGATTGACAAGGTTGCCGGAGTACCAAGAAAAGAAGCTACCCTGTTGTTGGTGGATGATGATGTGGAGCTGCTTCAGTTTGAATCAAAATTTCTGTCGGCTCATTATCATATATTGACTGCAGAAAATGGTATTCAGGCCATGGAACAACTCAGAAAATCTGCAGTAAACCTGATTGTTACCGATGTGATGATGCCCGAAATGGATGGTTTCGAATTCACGCAAAATGTGAAAGCGGATGTGGAATTCAGTCATATCCCGGTTATCCTGCTTACTGCCAAGGTGATGGCTCAATCCAAGGTGCAGGGGTATGAGTTGGGAGCTGATGCTTATCTTGAAAAACCATTTTCAGTGGAAGTACTGTTGGCCAGGATTGAAAATCTGCTTCAGAGCAGGGAAAAACTTCGGGAGTCATTTCTTAAAAACCCTTTCATCGGTGCTGCCACGGTTGCTTTAAACAAATCTGATGAGGCATTTATTAGAAAACTAAACGAGGTGATACAGGAAAGTCTGTCTGAATCTGATTTCAATGTAGAAGATATGGCGGAACGATTTAACATGAGCCGTGCCAGTTTCTACCGGAAAGTAAAAGGGGTATTGGACCTGACGCCCAATGAATACATTCGGGTAGAACGACTCAAGAAAGCAGCCCAGCTATTGAAACAGGACGATTATAAAATAAATGAAATCTGCTATATGGTAGGATTTAACTCTCCTTCTTATTTTGCAAAGTGTTTTCAACAACAATTTGGCATGCTACCGAAAGATTTTCAGGAACAAAAATAACTTTGAGAGGAATTTGCTACTTTTTGACGAATATTTCGTAAAAAAATATATTAAATACAGGTATTTTCGTAGTATGAAACGAGCATGATAATTATTATCATACAAGTACATGATTAAAGCGAGTTCCATACGACTTTAATGTAAAAAATTAAAATATTATCGTATGAAATGGGTATGTTAAAAAGTTATACCCATGAATATATATGAAAAGATATAAACCCTAAAATATTTCTTATGAGAACAATTGTTACTTTATTATTTACATTACTTTTAACTTTCAATCTTGCGGCCCAATGGCAGCCGGCAGGTGACAAAATCAAAACCCGCTGGGCAACCGAAATCGATGTCAATAACGTGTTGCCTGAATATCCAAGACCGATTATGGAGCGTGCCGAATGGCAAAATCTGAACGGACTCTGGAAATATGCCATACAGCCTGTCGGCAAACAAAAACCGACTGGCTTTGAGGGAGACATCCTGGTACCTTTCGCCATTGAATCGAGTCTCTCGGGCGTCCAGAAAAGGGTAGGAAGAGATAACGAACTGTGGTATCAACGTGAATTTATGGTTCCCTCCAAATGGAAAAATAACAAGGTGCTGCTGCATTTTGGCGCTGTAGATTGGAAAGCCGATGTGTGGGTGAATGATGTGAAAGTGGGACAACATACCGGTGGCTATACACCATTCTCTTTTGATATTACACCGGCACTGGTCAACGGTAAAAACAGCCTTGTGGTGAAGGTATGGGATTCTACCGACCAGGGATATCAGCCTCGCGGAAAGCAGGTGAACAAACCCGAAGGTATCTGGTATACACCAGTAACAGGAATCTGGCAAACAGTGTGGTTGGAACCTGTGCCGGAGACTTATATCGAAGACCTCAAGATAACACCCAATATCGACAACAACACGCTGAAAGTACAAGCGCTTACAAATATGGTTTCGCCGACACAAAAGGTGGAGGTGAAAATCATGGAAGGGGATAGAGTTGTAGCTTCATCACAGGCCATCAACAATCTGCCTGTGGAGATTACCATGCCGGAGAATGTGAAACTCTGGTCGCCCGACAGCCCTTACCTCTACGATGTGGAAGTGGTACTCCGGAACGGATCCAGACAATTGGACAAGGTAGAAAGTTATGCGGCCATGCGCAAGTATTCCACCCATCGTGACGACAAAGGAATTGTACGCCT
>DFYK01000089.1 GCA_002383605.1 Proteiniphilum sp. UBA4084
TCGATGATGAAGGGAAAGAAGTAAATCCCGATGCGGCTCCCCGGAATACAGAGGCTCCCGAGTTATTATAGGAACAAACTACTCTTTCGCACCTCTATATATTTCCTGGTTAACACTACATCAATTATAACTCAGGAGTTACATTGCCCTCTCCACATGTGATATGTGGGAGGGCGATCTCTGTTATATGGGGTAATCCTTTGTGTGTAGCGTGCGTTACGGATCAGGGATTCCATATTTTCCAGGCCGCACGTGCCTGTAGCTCCAGCATCTCCCTGCCGTTTTTTATCAATGCACCTTTTTCTTTCCCCTTTTTGAGAAACAGGGTTTCTTCGGGGTTATATACCAGGTCGTACAGCAGATGATTTGGGGTAAGAAATTGATATGGTATGTCGGGACAAGTATCGCTGTGCGGGAAGGTGCCTACCGGTGATGCGTTTACAATGAGTTGATGAGACGATAATATTTCCTGTGACAGCATTGCATAGGTGAGCCTTTTTTCTCCGGGTGTGCGGGAGACATAAAGCCAATCGATATTCAGATCGTCTAACGCCTGTACTACCGCCTTCGATGCCCCTCCGGTACCCAGGATCAGGGCTTTCCGGTGTATGTTGGGGTTCAGCATCGGAACGAGGGAATCACGAAAACCAATGTAATCGGTATTGTAACCGATCAGCCTGTAAGCGTACATGTCACCCGGTTTCCTGTCTACCCGGATTACATTGACGGCACCAATTTTTTCTGCTTCGGGAGATATTTCATGCAAAAAGGGAATGATTTTTTCTTTGTAAGGGATGGTCACATTGATGCCCTTCAGGTGCTGATGAAAGAGAATAACCCGGCGTATTTCGTGGATATCTTCAATCTCAAAATTCAAATACTCCGCATCAATCTCCTCCAGCTCGAATTTTTCTGTAAAGAACTTCGCCGAAAAAGAGTGTTTCAGTGGGAATCCGATCAGTCCGTAGGTATCCATCTTATTCACATCGTTAAATCGCCACATTACCACATCGACATATTCATCACATTGGCATATTGGCACGTTAGTCAATCGGTTTCTCAGCAATATACAAAGTGGCAATCCCCAGGGTATATCTTCTCAGTCTGATGTTTGTAAACCCGTTTTTTTTCAGAATCAACATCATGTCCCTTCCCTGTGGAAAGACAGCAATCGATTCGGGAAGATACCGGTAAGCACGCTGTTCGGTGTTAAACAGGCCGGAGAGGAACGGCATCACATACCGGGTGTATGTGGTAAACAGTTCCTTCACCGGTGTTTTTTCGGGTGATGTCAACTCTAAGAAAAGGAAAACGCCGCCTGGTTTCAGCACACGGAGAATCTCCTGAAAGCTTACATCGATATTTTCAAAATTGCGGACACCGAAGGCTGAAGTGGCTGCATCGAAGCTATTGTCAGGGAAGGACATGGCTGAACAGTCCTGATTGTCAAATGAAATGATGTTTCCAAGCCCACCTGTTTTCACTTTCTCTTTGCCCACTTCCATCATTCCGTCGGAGATGTCTATGGCGGTAATCTTTTCCGGGTGCAGGATGCGCCAGGCCAGAATGGCGAGGTCACCCGTTCCAGTAGCAATGTCGAGGATATGACGGGGATGGAACCTCTTCAGTTCCTTCAGTGCATCGCGGCGCCAGTAACGATCTATACCCAACGAGAGGGTTCTGTTCAGCCTGTCGTAATTGGAGGCAATCTCATCGAACATCCGGGATACCTGTTCTTTTTTTGGCTGATGGTCGTTGTAGGGATTTACCTTTTCAACTTTGTAGCTCATTGCTTCAAATAATCAGTTACGTGCTTCTCGATGCGCATTTCCAGATCGGCGGCGTCGGCTTTTACAAATTTTTCACCTGTAATCTTTTCATACAGTTCGATGTATCTGTCGGAGACGCTGTTGCAATATGCATCGGTCATCTCCGGCACCTGTTGTCCTTCACGTCCCTGAAATCCGTTTTCCATCAGCCACTTGCGGACAAATTCTTTCGACAGTTGTTTTTGTTCCTCTCCCTGTTCAAAGCGAGCTGCATATCCGTCGCTGTAAAAATACCGGGATGAGTCGGGGGTATGGATTTCGTCGATCAGGTAGATTTTGCCCTCTTTTTTCCCGAACTCATATTTGGTATCCACCAGAATGAGGCCTTTCTCTGCGGTCATCTCGGTACCGCGTTTAAACAGTGCATAGGTATATTGTTCCAGCTGTTCATATTCTTCCCTGCTTACCAGGCCCTGGGCAATGATCTCCTCTTTCGAGATGTTTTCATCGTGTCCCTCCTCGGCCTTGGTGGTGGGAGTAATCAGGGGTGTTTCAAACTTTTGATTTTCACGCAGACCTTCCGGCAGCGGCAATCCGCACAGCATGCGCGCTCCCTGCTTGTATTCGCGCCAGGCACTGCCGGTGATGTAGCCGCGGATAACCATTTCCACTTTGTAAGGTTCACAGCGTACACCCACAGTGACCATCGGGTCGGGCGACGCCTCCTTCCAGTTGGGTACGATGTCGGCCGTGGCATCCAGGAACTTGGCTGCAATCTGGTTGAGTACCTGCCCTTTGTAAGGAATTCCTTTCGGCAGGACTACATCGAATGCCGATATTCTGTCTGTGGCGATCATGACCAGCTGGTCATCGCCTATGCTGTATACATCACGCACTTTTCCGTGATAAACGCCGGTCTGCCCCGGAAAGTGATAATCTGTTCTTGTTAATGCATTCATATTTTTTTATTTATGATATTTAACTTCGTCGTTATTCTCCCCCTCATATGCCTCCACAATTCGTTGCACGAGCTTGTGGCGCACAATATCTTTCTTGTTGAATTCCACCGTGGCAATGCCTTTGATAGGATGCAGCACCTTCAATGCATGAACCAACCCCGAGGGTTGTGAGTTGGGCAGATCGATCTGCGTAATATCCCCTGTGATAATCATTTTCCCGTTTATTCCCAGCCTTGTGAGAAACATCTTGATCTGGGGCTTGGTGGTATTCTGTGCTTCATCGAGGATGATCACCGCATCGTTGAGGGTGCGTCCCCGCATAAATGCCAGTGGTGCAATCTGGATGATTTTGTTCTCGATGTATTCCTTCAGCTTCAGGGGAGGAATCATATCCTCCAGCGCATCATAGAGCGGTTGCAGATAGGGGTCGATCTTCTCCTTCATGTCACCCGGCAGAAATCCCAGCTTTTCGCCGGCTTCCACAGCGGGGCGACTGAGGATGATCTTACGTACCTGTTTTGTCTTCAAAGCCCGTACAGCGAGGGCAATGGCTGTATAAGTTTTTCCTGAGCCGGCAGGCCCGATGGCAAAGACCATGTCGTTTGCATCGAACGCCTCCGTCAGTTTCTTTTGGTTGGCCGTGCGTGCCAGGATGGGTTTCCCATTTAGTCCGTGAATAATCAGATTGTCCACATTGATCACGGCGGGTGTTTTTCCCTTCACAATATCAAGGATATCCCCATCCTTCAGCACGTTCATCTCGATGCTGAATTTTTCCAGTTCGTGTATTTTCTCTTCGAATGCGGCCAGCTCCTCCTCTTCACCAATAACCTTGATCACGTTACCCCGTGCCACGATGCGTATCTTTGGGAACAATGTCTTCATTAACTGGATGTTGCTGTTGTTGATCCCGAAAAAAACCACCGGATCCACATTCTCCAATATGATTACCCGTTCAATCATCTTCTCTTATTAGAAATTCAGCGAATACTGATGAGGAAGACCTTCCTGTCCTTCAACGTAATTGATGAAGGCGTTGTTCACCAACCTGTTCCCTCCGGGGGTGGGGTAGTCCCCCGAGAAATACCAGTCGCCCTGGTTATTCGGACATGCTTTGTGCAGGTCTTCAATACGCTGAAAGACAATCTGCACCTCTGCCTTGATGTCGGCCGAGGTGAGCATTTGTGCAATCTTTGCCGAGATCTCTTCATCGGTAAAGGGAGCATAAATATCTTTCACGTAATTGATAATTTCTTCCTTCCTCTTCCGGCTTTGTGCGACCGATTTTTCATAAGTTTCGTCAATGATGTGCTGCATGCCCCGTTCCTTCAGGAGGGCAATGGCAGCACGAAAAGCGATGAATTCACTCATGCGCGACATGTCGATGCCATAACAATCGGGGTACCGTATTTGCGGCGAGGAGGAGACGATGACGATCTTTTTCGGGTCGAGCCGGTCCAGAATTTTGATGATGCTCTGCTTGAGTGTCGTGCCGCGCACAATGCTGTCGTCGATGATGACCAGGTTGTCTTTGCCTCTTCGCAGGGATCCGTATGTGACATCATACACATGTGCGGCAAGGTCGTTGCGGGTATTGCCTTGTGCAATAAAGGTGCGTAGTTTGATGTCTTTGATGGCCACCTTTTCCGAGCGAACACGTTTGGAGAGAATCTCATCGATCTCTTCCTTACTTAGTGTGTTCCCCTTCTCCAGGATCGTGGTTGCCTTTTTGTGGTTGAAATAATCTTCAAGTCCCTGCTGCATGCCGAAGTAAGCGACCTCAGCAGTATTGGGGATAAAAGAAAACACCGTATTTTCCAGGTCATCGCCGATGGCCTCAATGATTTTGGGCACAAGCAGCTCACCCAGTTTCTTCCGTTCCCGGTATATGTCGTAGTCGGAGCCTCGTGAGAAGTAGATCCGTTCAAAAGAACAAGGTGTTATCTTTTCCTTTTTCTCCTGAATCTGGTGTAGTGAGATGCTGCCGTTTTTCTTTACCACCAACGCTTCACCCGGCTGTAATTCATGGACTTCTTCCTTTTTCAGGTTGAAGGCTGTCTGGATGACGGGACGCTCTGAGGCCACCACGGCCACTTCGTCGTCGTGATAATAAAAAGCGCTCCGGATGCCCCAGGGGTCGCGCAGTGCAAAAGCATCCCCACAGCCCACAAGGCCACAAAGTGCATAACCTCCGTCCCATATTCTGGATGCTCTCTTCAGCAAGAACGGTATGTCAAGCTTTTCTTCAATCAGGTGGCTCACCTGCTGACCGTTCATATGGTTTTTTTCGAGATGATCGTACTGATACTGTACCTCCCTGTCGAGATAATGTCCGATCGACTCCAGCATCACAAAGGTGTCGGCATAGTCACGTGGATGCTGCCCCTCTTCAATGAGTTGCTGAAACATCTCGTCCACATTGGTCATGTTGAAGTTACCCGCCAGGGCAAGGCTTCGTGAGGCCCAGTTGTTCCGTCGCAAAAGCGGATGTACATAAGTCAGCCCGCTCTTCCCGGTGGTGCTGTAACGCAGGTGACCGATAAAAAGCTCCGCTGCGTAAGGTACCGATTTCTTCACGAACTCAATGTCCTGCAACTGTTTCGGCGTGAATTCCTGAAACGACGCGTGTACTTTGGAGAATATTTCTGATATGGCACCCGATTCCAGTGCCCGCTCCCTGAAAATAAATTCATTGCCGGGCGACGCCTCCAGTTTTACAGCACCCAGCCCGGCACCTTCCTGGCCGCGGTTGTGTTGTTTTTCCATGAGCAGATAAAGCTTATCCAGCCCATACTGCCAGGTTCCGTATTTGTTGTAATAATAATCGAGGGGTTTCAGAAGGCGGATCACAGCGATACCGCATTCATGTTTGATGATGTCCGTCATTGATGAACCTTTCTGTAATTAAGGTACAAATTTACGTTTATTTGTGGAGATTCGTTTATTATTAGGCCGATATATTCTCTTAAAAAATGTGTTATCTTTGTTTTGTGAAGGAGAATTAGAATTAGCATGAACTGGATACAATTACTATCTGCAAAACGGTTCGGCATGGAGCATTACACCCGTGCCACGAAACATGATCGAACGGAGTATCAGCGCGATTACGACAGGTTGATCTTCTCATCCCCTTTCCGGCGTTTACAGAATAAAACGCAGGTTTTTCCGCTTCCGGGTAGTATATTTGTACATAATAGGTTGACACACAGCCTGGAAGTGTCCAGTGTCGGTCGTTCGCTGGGTGAAAATGTGGGTCGGGAACTACGCATGAAACATGTTGGTTCGGAAGCCCATTTTGAAGAGATCGGTGCGATAGTTTCGGCAGCCTGCCTCGCACACGATCTGGGCAATCCGCCTTTTGGCCATTCGGGTGAAAAGGCCATTTCCACATTTTTCTCCGAGGGAGCGGGGATGTATCTCCAACATGCCATTGAAGAAGAGGGTGGCCGATGGGCCGATTTTACCTCCTTCGAAGGCAATGCCAATGCCATCCGGCTGCTGATGCATCAGTTTCGTGGGAGAAGGAAAGGCGGATTTGCCATGACCTACGCCACGCTGGCCTCCATCGTGAAATACCCCTATTCATCGGCGTTGAGTGGCGGCAAAAATAAATTTGGTTTTTTTGCTTCGGAAGAGACCGATTACCGGCGTATTGCCGACGACCTGGGCATCATCCGGATACAGGATCATCCGCTGAAGTATGTGCGCTATCCATTGGTTTACCTGGTGGAGGCTGCCGATGATATCTGTTATCAGGTGATGGATATTGAAGACGCACACAAACTGCATCTCATTACTACTGAAAAAGCCAAGGAACTGCTGCTCGGTTTTTTTGTTCCTGAGTCCCGTCAGCGTCGTGAACAAACATTGACCATGGTCACCGATGTGAATGAACAAATCGCTTATTTACGCTCCGGCGTGATTGGTTTGCTGGTAGATGAATGCTCGAAAGTGTTTCTGGCAAATGAGGAATCGATTCTCTCGGGATCTTTTACCGGTTCACTCATCGATTGCATATCACCGGTATCTTCTAATGCTTATCTCGCTTGTTCCCTGTTTGCCCGGCAGCATATTTACCGCTCCCGGGATGTATTGGATGTGGAGCTGGCAGGCTACAGGATTATTGGTTTTCTGCTTGAAGTCTTCACCAAAGCGATACAGAATCCGGGTCATGCATACTCCGGATTGCTGCTGAACAGAATTCCCGAACAGTATGAAACCGATTCACCCGGGATGTATGGTAAAATTCAATCGGTGATCGACTATGTTTCGGGAATGACCGATGTGTATGCACTCGATTTGTACCGGAAAATAACAGGAATGGGTTTACCGGTTGTCTGAGTTTACTTACAATTTGATTAAAATAAATCTTTTTTGTTTTTTTATTGAAATTATTTGGTGAGATTTAATTTCTTTTTTATATTTGTCTCGTGGTTTTTTCATAATAGTATTAGATTTAAGGTTAACATGTTTGGCAGAGTGTCGAGAGACATTCTGCCAATTTAATATATCCTGCTCAGTCAGACAGGTCTCACGCCTGTGACCACCCGGCTGCGTGAGAGAGAATGATGTAAGGGTGCTCCGCTAAAATTTACCGCACATATTTTCAACAAACCATAAACTTTTATGTACATTTGTATGCCGTTGCGGCAGATTATCATAATTTTAAAAAATATATGAACCGCTATTTTTACATTGACACGGAAGGAAAGCAAAAGGGGACTTTCTCCCCTGACGAACTCGGAAAAGAACATGTGAAAAGGGATACACTTGTGTGGACACAGGGCATGGAACAGTGGAAACGTGCCGACGAAGTGGAAGAACTGCGGTTTCTGTTCACCGGCGGATCCGTTGACTACCGGACGGCCTATCCGGATCAGTCCGTCCCATATCCACAGTATGCTGCACCCTATACCGCAGATACTTCCCGGCCCATGCCGAAGACATGGCTGGTGGAATCTATTCTGGTAACCATACTTCCTTTTGTCTTTTGCAGCAGTTTTTTGAGCCTGCTCGGAATCATCGGAATTGTCTACGCCGCCCAGGTTGAGTCTTTTTACAACAGGGGCGATTATACTGCCGCGGCCGAATCATCACGTTCTGCAGGAAAATGGACCAAAATTGCCCTGTGGATTGCCATCGGCTGGGTGTTGCTTATCGCGATTGCCATCACTCTTTTTATTGTATTTGTAGGCTCTCTGGCAGGTCTGGAAGAATTAATCACGACCTAAAAGTTAGAATTATGGAAAATCAATATTTTACTCCTCCGCCGGTGCCGGAACAAAAAGCCGAACGAATGGAAGAGATTCCGCCGTTAAAACCGAATAACTGGCTTTGGCAATCCATCGTGGTAACATTGTTTTGTTGTGTCCCATTCGGTATTGTCGGCATCGTGTATGCTGCGAAAGTAGATGTGTTGTACTTCAACGGCAGGTATCAGGATGCGGAAGCTGCAGCCCGTTCGGCCAGGACGTGGGTTCTCGTGGCTCTTGTCATCGGCATCGTGGCTCTTGTAGGCTGGATCAGCTTTTTAAGTACCGGTAACATGTCCGGTTATATGGAGAAGATCATCGAGAACTCGGCCAGCGGGTATAATTTTTGATATTTCCCACTGCTGACCGTGAGTAAAGGGATAAAAATTATATCGGGTTTCGTCGTGGGCTTGTTGCTCGTAGCGGCACTCTTTCTGTTTTACCGTTTTGACCCTGAGACACAGCCTTTTTTCCCAAAGTGTCCCTTTTTGCTGGTTACCGGATATCAGTGTCCCGGCTGTGGTTCGCAAAGGGCTCTTCATAGTCTGCTGCATGCTGACATAGGCACCGCATTCAAACAAAATGCCTTTATGGTGCTGATTATTCCCTATATATTCCTGGGTATTTATCTCCAGTATCTCGGGGGCAAACAACGGCATCCGGGGATCGAAAGAATCTTTTATGGGAAGTGGTCTGCGGTTATTTTACTGGTTGTAATTATCGCTTATTGGATACTGAGAAATCTGTTATAAATCCAAACTTTCCTTCATCGCAACTTTTCTTTCAGAAAACGACCGGTGTGAGATTTTTCGCATTGTGCAACCTGTTCGGGCGTACCTTCACATACCACATACCCTCCCGCTTTTCCACCTTCCGGACCCATGTCGATGATATGGTCGGCACATTTGATCACCTCCATGTTATGTTCAATAATGATCACCGTATGCCCACGCTCAATCAGGGCATCGAAAGCTTTTAGCAGTGTTTTGATATCATGGAAGTGCAATCCGGTAGTGGGTTCGTCAAAAATGAAAATGGTGGGTTGCGTTTTCTCTTCGCCCAGATAATAGGCCAGCTTCACACGCTGGTTCTCACCACCCGACAGGGTGGAGGAAGCCTGTCCCAGTTTAATGTAACCCAGTCCCACATCCTGCAGGGGCTGAATCCTTTTGACAATTTTCTTCTCTGTCGCTCCCTTTAGCGAGGAAAAGAATTCAATCGCCTGGTCCACGGTCATCTCCAGAATGTCGTAAATGGTAAGTCCTCTGTATTCAATCTCCAGTACTTCCGGTGAAAACCGTTTGCCATGACACGATTCGCATTCCAGCTGGATGTCGGCCATAAACTGCATCTCCACGGTGATGGTTCCTTCCCCTTTACACTCTTCACAGCGTCCCCCTTCCACGTTGAAGGAAAAATAGGCCGGGGTGAAATCCATCTGTTTTGCCAGCGGTTGCGCCGCAAAAAGTTTTCTGATTTCGTCGAATGCTTTCAGATAGGTTACCGGATTGGAGCGGGACGACCTGCCAATGGGATTCTGATCCACATATTCCACCCCTTTCATCAGTTTGATATCACCCGTGATGCTGTTAAACTCGGCCCGTTCCAGGGCATTTCCTTTGTAATGATGTTGCAGGGCATTAAAAAACACATCGTTCACAAGCGAAGATTTTCCGGAACCGCTGACGCCGGTGACCACCGTCATCACATGAAGGGGAAACTTCACATCGATGTTTTTAAGATTATTCTGCCGGGCACCCTTTACCCCGATGAAATTGTTCCATTTACGGCGTGATTGGGGTACTTCTATCTGCTCTTCACCGGTAAGGTATTTGACGGTATAACTGCTGCTGTTCTTTTTCAGTTCCGACACATTTCCCTGATACATCAACTCTCCCCCCAAACGCCCTGCCTTGGGCCCGATATCGATGATGTAATCCGCTGCGCGGATAATCTCTTCATCGTGTTCCACCACCACCACCGTATTTCCAAGACTTTGCAATTCCCGCAACACGCCGATCAGCAGATCGGTATCCCGGGAATGAAGTCCGATGCTGGGTTCATCGAGGATATAAAGTGAGCCTACCAGGCTGCTGCCGAGGGAGGAGACCAGGTTGATNNCCGGAAAGTGTGTTCGACAGCCGGTTGAGGGTGAGATAACCAAGACCCACATCGGTGAGGAACTGTAGCCGGTTGTTTATCTCTGTGAGCAACCGTTCCGCCACCGCGGCGTCGGTCTCGTCGAGCCGGAGATCGAGGAAAAACTGTTTCAGCTCCGTCACCGGCATCAGCACGAGTTCGGCAACCGATTTTCCGCCGACCTTTACGTAGAGTGCTTCGGGCTTAAGTCGTGCACCTTTGCAGACGTAACATTCGGTTTTGCCGCGATAACGTGCCTGCATCACCCGATACTGTATCTTATAGAGATTCTTTTCGAGCATCCCGAAGAAATCGTTGATGCCGTATATTTCCAAATCGTGTTTTCCGTTCCAGAGGATATCCTTTTCCTGATCGGTCAGATCGTAATAGGCGCGGTGTATCGGAAAGTCGGCTTTGTAGGCATTCTGCACAAACTCCCGCCGCCATTCGCTCATCTTTTCTCCCTTCCAGCATTGTACACATTCTTCCTGCACGGAGAGGCTCTTGTCGGGAATCACCAGGTTCTCGTCGATGCCGACGATCTTCCCGAATCCCTCGCATTTGGGGCAGGCTCCTACGGGGCTGTTGAAGTTGAACATCATCTCCGAAGGTTCCTCGAAGGTGATGCCGTCGGCCTCAAAGCGGTTGGAAAAGACAAATGATTCCATGCCGCTCTCACCCCAGAAACGAACGATGCACTCGCCGTTCCCTTCCAGAAAGGCAGTCTCTACCGAGTCCGACAGCCTGCTTACGGTCGCTTTGTCGGAGGAGCAGGTGAGGCGGTCTATGACCATCAACACTTCCTCTGCGGGAGGTAAGCTTTTTTGAGCCAGCAACTCATCAATACGATAAAACTGTTCACCCACATCCACGCGCGTAAATCCCTCCTTTAGCAGGATCTCAAGCTGTTCACGCAAGTCGCGGTTGTTTCTTAACTGAATGGAAGAGAGCACGGCCATACGAGTCCCTTCGCGGTATTCCTGCATCTTCTCCACTACATCGTGCACATAATGTCTTTTTACTTCTTTGCCGGTTACGGGAGAGAGGGTTTTACCAATGCGGGCGTAGAGGAGTCGCAGATATTCGTAGATCTCGGTGGAGGTGCCTACGGTGGAGCGGGGGTTGCGGGAAGTTGTCTTTTGCTCGATGGCAATGGCAGGCGGTATGCCTCGTATGTAGTCGCATTCCGGCTTGTGCATCCTCCCCAGGAACTGACGGGCATAGGCTGAGAGACTCTCCACGTAGCGGCGTTGGCCCTCCGCGTAAAGCGTGTCAAAAGCCAGTGAGGATTTTCCGGAACCGGAGAGGCCGGTGATGACTGTAAAGCTGTTTCGGGGGATGTCTACATCGATATTTTTGAGATTGTTGACGCGCGCACCTTTTATTTCGATCTTCTTTTGATTGCTCATATCACGAATATATAACCCACAAAGATAATTACTTTCGTGGCGTCAAAAAAGACGAGGATGCCAAATAAGTCAAATTATTTTTTTAATTTTGTAATTCACGGCAGCAGTTATACTGCTGATGCCTGTCCGGAATCAATAAAGTTATTCGATGACAGAGATTATTTCAGAATTACAGCATGAGTTTACGTTACCGTTTACCAATCCGGTATTGATTTTCACCATTCTCCTGCTGATTGTACTCCTGGCTCCGATACTTCTGAAGCGTTTCAATGTACCCAGCATCATCGGGTTAATTGTGGCAGGAGTGATCGTTGGTCCCTATGGTCTGAACTGGATCGATAACTCACATGGGGGAGTTGAGATGTTTTCAACCATCGGATTACTCTACATCATGTTTATTGTAGGGCTGGAACTCGATTTGGAAGAGTTTGTCAAGCATCGCAACAAAAGCCTTACTTTCGGATTTTTTACATTCATCATCCCCTTACTGATAGGCTATCCGGTTTGTCATTATCTTCTTGGATATGATGTAAACGCCAGTTT
Organism: Proteiniphilum sp. UBA4084; assembly: GCA_002383605.1. Taxonomy (GTDB): domain Bacteria; phylum Bacteroidota; class Bacteroidia; order Bacteroidales; family Dysgonomonadaceae; genus Proteiniphilum. The sequence goes on from DFYK01000089.1 coordinate 12,072, forward strand.
CCTCACGGCAAGTATGTTTTCCACACATACACTGGTTGCCTATCCCATCGTCAGCCGTCTGGGTATTGCCCGTAATCAGGCAGTGGCCATCACGGTGAGCGGAACCATACTCACTGATACGGCGGTACTGATTATTCTGGCATTGGTTCTTTCAAACAATGATGGCGGAATGAATCCCGGATTTCTGGTGAAACTGGTGGTATCTCTCATCGCTTTCTCAGTGATAATATTCGTCATCACGCCGCGTATAGCCAGATGGTTTTTTCAAAAAGCAGATTCTGAAAAATATTCCAATTTTATCTTCGTCTTGTTTGTGGTTTTCTCTGCCGGGTTTTTGGTTGAGCTTGGTGGTATTGAGCCGATTATAGGAGCATTTGCGGCGGGACTGGCTCTGAACAAGCTTATTCCGCATTCCTCGGCATTGATGAATCGCATTGAGTTTTTCGGAAATGCGCTGTTCATACCCATCTTCCTGATATCGGTCGGTATGCTGGTGGATATATCGGTCGTGCTCGACGGACCACGTACCCTCACTGTGGCTTTGACGCTCACCATTGTGGCATTGGTAGGGAAATGGCTGGCGGCACTGGCTACCCAGAAAACGTTCCGCTATTCTGCTACACAGAGAACGCTTATCTTCGGCTTGAGCAGCTCACACGCGGCTGCCACACTCGCTATAATCCTGGTCGGATACAGAGCAGGCATTCTGGATGAATATATTCTCAACGGAACAATCATTCTTATCCTGCTCACCTGCATTGTGGCTTCCATCTTTACGCAGCGCGCGGGACGGAAAATTGCCATCAGTGAAGAGAATGCGCCGTTGTCACCTTCCTCGATAGGGCATTTTGCAGAGGAAAAAATACTGGTGCCTATTGCTAATCCGACCAATATCGGTTACCATGTACATCTGGCATTGTTGCTGAAGGACAAGAAATCAGTTAATCCCATTTCATTACTGGGGGTAGTGCCCAACAATAAGGAGGCAGAAATGAATATCGTCAACTTCAGAAAGAAGCTGCAGGAGTTTGTAGCTACCGCACAGGCGGCCGAAGTGAAAGTAGATATCATCACCACCATTGATCCCAATCCTGCAGACGGGATCACAAGGATAGCCCGTGAGACCATGACCGATTTGGTCATTCTGGGTTGGCCAGGCAAAGCAGGATTATGGGATAAGTTGATGGGGGAGAAAATAGAGCAGATTATCAAGTATGTGGATAAAAACCTCTGGGTATGTCATGTGGAGCAGAAGCTGATTAGCCACAAGCGAATCGTGGTTATTTCACCTCCCCAGGCAGAGAAAGAAGAAGGTTTTGGCATGTGGGTAAGCAAAGTTTCCAAGCTTTCATCGGAGCTCTCTATCCCGGTATTACATCTGGGTCATCCCGATACGCAGCAGATCATTTCAGGACAGAAGAAGTCAGGCAACTTCAATTTTCAGCCATTTCAGGATTGGGATAACCCCCTCTCCTGCGGTGATCAGATCAAAAAAGATGATTTAATCATCCTCATCTCCGCCCACAGTGGTTATATTTCCCATATCCCGATATTGGAAAATCTTCCCGGCCGTTTAGAGAATCGCTTTCCGCATTACAGTCGCATCGTGATCTATCCGAAACAACCCCCTGCTGAACAGTTGCTCGAATCCGATGATTATATATTTTTTATTCCCTGAAAAAATCATTTTCCATATCATCATGATAAAAAGTATCCAATCCATTGTCGTTGTTTCACTGATTCTTTTCTTTGGGGCCTGCGGCACCCCGAAAACGGCGCTGACGAGGCAAGCCGATTTCATTCCCAAGCGGGAGTTCCGTGGTGCCTGGATACAGACCGTGGGACAATCACGTTATCAGCAGATGAATAGTGCCGCCACGAAGCATTACTTTTCCGAGATGGTACGAAAACTGGATGAGGCCGGTATAAATGCAGTTATCTTCCAGATACGTCCCGAAGCGGATGCCTTTTACAAATCGGAGTTGGAGCCCTGGAGCAGATTTTTAACCGGTGTACAGGGGAAGGCTCCCGATGACCCTGACTTTGATCCACTTACCTTCCTGGTTGAAGAATGCCACCGGCGGGGAATGGAGCTGCATGCCTGGCTTAACCCTTACCGAGTGAAAACAAATGTAAGCAACCAGTTGGCCAGCGGGCACATCTATGAGCGTTATCCCGAACGCTTCGTGCAGTATGGCAACCAGCTTTTCTTCGATCCGGGACTACCCGAAAACCGAAGTTTTATCTGCGAGGTGGTGCGCGATATTGTTTCCCGATACGACGTGGATGCCATCCATATGGACGACTACTTTTACCCGTATCCCATTGCAGGTACCCCCTTTCCCGATGACAAGAGCTTCAGCATGTATGCCGCCTCACAGGGATTTTCGCCATCGCAACGGGGCGACTGGCGACGCAACAACGTGAACCTGTTGATTCAGCAGATAAAATATACCATCGCAGGTACCAAGCCCTGGGTGCGTTTCGGAATCAGTCCCTTTGGGATTTACAGGAACAAACGAAGCGATCCCGAGGGAAGTGATACAAATGGTCTGCAAAATTATGACGACCTCTATGCCGATATTAAGCTGTGGGTTGAAAAGGGATGGATCGATTACAATCTTCCCCAGCTATACTGGGAGATAGGTCACCCCGCAGCCGATTACACCACGTTGCTGCAGTGGTGGAACGCCAATAATTTTCAGCAACATCTTTACATCGGTCAGGACCTGAAGCGCAGCATCGATAAAAATGAACTTGAGACCAAAATCCAACAGTCCCGTGAAATGGCATTTGTACAGGGTAACTGTTACTGGTACGGCTATCAGATACTCGACAATTTTGAGGGTGTGTCCGATATGCTGAAAACCGATATTCACCGAGCCAAAGCTTTGGTCCCGGCTTATACGCATATGCACGACGGACAGCCCGGCACCGTGAAAAAACTCGCCGAAGTGTTTACCGAAGATATGCATTTCCTCACCTGGGAACATAAAAAAACACCTTTGAGTCCCGAAGCAGCGCAG